>CAVJSA010000001.1:0-22338 GCA_963651875.1 Lachnospiraceae bacterium
TCTATTTGTTCAGACAGTTCTTCGGAAACATATCCAGGTTTTCTTGATTTTATAACTTCTGGAATTTTCATTATATTTTCAGGAAAAGAAGACCAATCAAAAAAAGTTGATGTGTACCTTTGATTCATAATTCCTTTGAATACAATAGCACTTAATTCTGCATTTCCTTTTAAATCAGCAAAAAATTCTCTGTAAAGTTCTTCTTCATGAGGATAGTGATACTCTGGAAGCTGATAATTTTGAATTATATCCCAGCCTATAAGTAATTTTTTTACCTTATGTTTGTTTGTAATATCGATTAAAAGGTAATATAAACTTTCTGGATAAGAACCTTGGGGTGTCATACAATAAACTGTCTGATTAAATTCTTTAGACAATACTTCTGCTGAAATTCCATTTCCCTCAAGAGAATTTCCTAAAACAAGAAAATCTATATTCTTGTTAAAATTATGGTAGTCAGTAAACTTTTTGCTAATGGAAGATAATGGGCATAGCAAAAAGGTCATTATTCTTGAACTCAAAATAAGTAAGACACAAAAACAGAGAGATTTTATATATTTTGAAATTTTAGAACTGTGCATAAATAAATCCTGTCATATTGGCTGCCTGAAAGAAAGGTACGCTTAATATCAGTGCCAAATAGATAATCCATCTAATTGGAAGGACAAAAGAACCAATTTTTTTACGTACATCAACATTTTTTTCTTTAAGAATACTTATTATAAGCCAAATCAAGCAAAATAGAAGAACTGTGTAAATTGTTAATTCGCTGAATGTATCAAATTTCCAGTTTGAAATAAGGTTGCCAGTGTTAAATCTAAAAAGTTGTTTTAGCATAGAAAGGCTCTGACCTAAATCTGTAACTTCATCAAAAATCCAACCTATATTTACAAGCAAAAACGTTCTTAAAATTCTGAACATTTTATACCAGGTATTTTTCACGTCAATATGAAAAATAGCTATGATTTTTTCCGAAACTGGCTTAAAAACTGTTCCTAGAACAATCAGAAAACCATTGTAAAGTCCATAAACTATAAAGTGCCATTCAGCCCCGTGCCATACGCCTACAACAAAAAATACAAGAAGATTTGCTATACACATAGGAACAATTTTTCCTGCATATTTATTGATTTTTGAAATTGATTTGCCCGTGTTAGAAGCAAATTTTGAAAGGCTAAATGGATAGAAAATATAGTCTTTCATCCATGTTCCTAAGGTAATATGCCACCTTCTCCAAAATTCACTTATAGATTGACTGAAGAATGGTTGTCTGAAATTTTCAGGAAGCTTTATGCCGACCAGCTCAGAAACGCCAAGGACAACATCCATTCCACCTGAAAAATCCGCATATAATTTTATTGAATAAAAGATAAGCCCAACAAATGTAATATACCAGGGGAGTTTTTCATGTTCTGCGAAAATATATGTTACAACCTCAGCTGCTCTGTCAGCAATGACCAATTTTTTCAAGAATCCCCAAAGAATTCTTTGCAAAGCATACTGACAAAGCGTAAGATCAAAATGATGTTCTTCTTCAAAAAACTGTTTTTTTAACTCGTTGTACCGACTTATAGGTCCTTGAAGAAGTGCAGGAAACCAACTTACATATAAAGCATAATGGAAGAAGTTTTTTTCCGCCTTGTATTTGCCATTATAAACATCAAAAATATAACTTGCAATTTGGAACGTGTAAAAAGAAATTCCCAAAGGAAGAATGATTTTAATTGCAGGAAGTTTAGCATAATCTGGAATAAAATTATTAATGTTCAAAATAAAGAAATTTGTGTACTTTACTACAACCAATGTTCCAAAACAAAAGGCGAGTCCTAAAGTTGCTATTAGTTTCTTTTTGGACTTACATTCCTTTTTTAGATTTTTGCGGTCAGTTTTATCTTCGAGCAGTTTTAATTTTCCGTCATAATAATCTGCAATTTTCGAAATTAAAACTGCAGAAAAATAACTTACAAGCGTTGATAAAAAAAGAAAAAGAATTGCTTTTGCGTTGTTTAGCGCATAAAAAATATAACTAGCTAAAAGCAAAACAATCCATTTTCTTTTTTGAGGAACTATGTAATACAGTAATACTAATAATGTGCAGAAAAGTACAAAACCTGTTGAAACAAATGACATATTATTGAAGTTTTTGAATCATATTCCACATGGCTTCTGCGGAATTAAAGTTTTCTGGGATAAGATCTGCAGGAGTGATATCAATATCGAATATGTCTTTTAATTGAGTTACAAGTTGAACAATATCAAAAGAATCAAGAATTGCATTGTCAATAAGCGATTTTTCTTCTGAAAAATCTACATCAGGTTTAAGTTCCTTAAGAATGTCTAAAAGTTGTTCCATTTTCCTACCTTCACTAAATTATTACGAATTGAGTGTATACGTTTCTTGACTTTTTCTCAATACAGAGTAATTGTTTCCGTCGAATAATAATACAGATGGAAGAGGATGGCTTAGAAATAAATATATTCCTTCCGTGATTGAGTATGCTCCAATATCATTGAAAACAAGCAAATCACCATTTTCAGGAGATTCAAGTTTGAGTTTCCGTAAGACAATATCTGCTGTTGTGCATAAAGAACCTGCAATAGTATAATCTTGAGAGGGGTTATTTAGATTTTCTGGTTTGTTCTTGAGATGATTTATTAACGGGTTTTTCATTCCCATCATTTGACCATAATAATTTATATGGTTTATTCCACCGTCAATTATTACATAATGATTTTTTTCATCATTTTTTACATCCATTATTTTTGTAATATACTTTCCACAGCATGAAGCTATGTAGCGGCCAAGTTCAATTGTATAATTGTATTTTGACTTTCTTATAAGGTTTGCAAATTGTTCAAGCTCGTAAAAATTTTTGCTTTCGTCTTTGTCAGAGAAATATTCATATTTTAAGCCTGGACCATATTCTATATCTTTGAATTCTATTCCAGTTTCAGATTGAATTCTGTCACAAAACTTTTCAATAAAAATAATTTCCTCATTGATTTTAGTTAATTTTTTTTGAGTTCCTGAAAAAAAGTGGATGCCACGGATATTTATATTTTGATATTGCTTCAAAAGATTGATGCATTCTTTTACATCTGTTTCTGACATTCCAAATTGATTTCCACTAGAAAGCCTTATTATTACATCTTGGTTATGTTTTTTTTCTGTTTCTACTGTTTTTATAAGATATTTGCAGTGAGTTATCGATTCTAATGTTATTGTGTTTACATTTAAATTGTATGCTCTTTTTATATCTTCTAAAGTTTTGCAAACGCCACTAAAAACAATTTTTTCAGGAAGAAGTTTTTTTCCTTCACAGATGGACAATTCCCCTGGAGAACAAACTTCAAAGAGCAAATCTTCATTCTTAAGTTCGTTTAATATAAATCCATTTGCCTTGATTGCATAGCAAAGTTTTGAGTTTTTAGGAAGTCTTTTGTTTATTTCACTGATTCTTTCTTTTGCCTTTGAAGAATCAAATACATAAAGAGGTGTTCCAAATTTTTCTGCAATTTTTTTATATTCAATAAAATAATCAGTCATAAATTTTCTCCTTCAAGACATGTTTGTCAATTTTTCCGTTTTTTGTTAATGGAAATTCATTTATAAAAATAAAATCACTTGGAATCATGTAGGAAGGAAGTGTTACACGTAACATGGAAACAATTTCTTTTTTTTCAGTTTCATTTCCTGTATAAAAAGCCGTGATTTTATTGTTTGTAAAAATACAGCAAGCACGCGTAATATTATTGTGCTTGGAAATGGCTCCTTCAATTTCTCCTAGTTCAATTCTATGTCCCATATGTTTTATTTGGGTGTCCTTGCGTCCTATATAATATAAAAGTCCATCATCCCCATATTTTGCAAGGTCGCCAGTTTTGTAGATACGTTCATATCTTAAATTTTGGCAAGGGTTCTGAATAAAGACCTCATTGGTTTTAAGAGAATTGTAATAACCGATTGCAACACAAGTTCCACTTACGCAAAGTTCTCCCTCGACTTCTTTTTCTGTAATAAGGTTATTGTTCTCATCGAGTAGATATATCCGTTCATTTGGAAATGCCTCTCCGATTGGCATTATATCAGGAACTGTACCTTCAGGAAGAACGTAGTAAGTGCAATTACATGTTATTTCTGTAGGACCATAGAGGTTGATATATTTTGCATTGGGTATAAACTTTTTCCAAATATTAAGTTGCTTGCAAGGCATTACTTCTCCGCTGAACATTATCTTGTTGAGTTTTGAAGGAACTTTGTAATCAAAACCGTTAAGTGTAGAAAGAATACACATTGCGCTTACTGCCCAGATAATTGTTGTAATTTCGCGTTCCTCAAGATAATCAAGCAGTTTTGTTGGAAAACTGAAGAACATTTTTGGAACTAAATGGACTGTTGCACCGGTAAAAACTCCAGAGAAAATATCTTTTACAGAAACATCAAAGTCAAAAGGTGCTTGGTTTGCAATATTGTCTTTTTCTGTAATGCCAAAAAGTTCAGTGAAGCAAGTTATAAAATCAATTACAGAACGATGTGAAACAACAACAGCTTTTGGTGTTCCTGTAGAGCCGGAGGTGAAATTTGCATACGCAGGATCAGTGTCAATTATATTTTTACGTCGAATATCAGAGTATTCTTCCATATTGATAAGTTTTTCTAAGTCATCAAAAAAGAGAGGTGTTACATTAAGTCCTGAAATTTTCTTTTCGAATCGACGGTCGCAGATTATATATTTTACATCAAGCGTTTCTATCATTGAGTTCAATCTGCTGTCTGGAAATGTGGCATCAAAATAAGAGTAAAAGCAACCTGAATATAATGACGCAAAGAAGTATTCCAAAGTTCGTACACTTTTTTCTATCATTATTGGAACTGCGAAGCCTGGTTTAAAATATTTTGAAATCACAATAGAAAGAGCTTTTGATTTTTCTACAAAACTTTTCCAGTTTATTGAATTTTGAACATCTGCAAATGCTTTTTTTTCTGGTGCTTTACTAGCAGTTTCTTCTAAATAATCCAAAATAGTATATTTCATAATTTTTCCCATCAAAAAGTTTATACGAATTATTGACTGCCTTTATTATGAATAGATATTTTTAACCTTTCTAAAGATTTCTTTCTTTTTTAGCAATCTGTTTTTTTTAATTGTACCCCATTATTGATAACTTTTACCATACGTTGGCTTAAAGCACTAAAAAAACAAAAGGAAGATCCTTTATGCTAATAATTTAATTTTTCAGCATTTCAAAGAAATGCATTCGTGCCAATTTGACAAAAACAACGTATTTTTATATTCTTTTTGCATAAGAAGGGGAAGACAATTGCGTTTTTTAGCTTTTTCTTCCCTTTTTTTATTTTAAATTTTAGCTCGCAGCTGGCGCGGAAGTTTACGAGGAGGCATGAATAAAAATTACTTCCGTGTAATTTTTATCATTGCAGTTTGCTCAAGCGTTGCTTTAACAAACTGTGATTCTCGCCATCCATGGCTCGCAGCTGGCGCAGAGCTTTACAAGGAGTAAAAAAATGAAAAAAGTTTTACTTGCGGCTTTTGCTGCTCTTTCTTTTGCTGTTGTGCTTTCTGGATGCAATAAAAAGTCCGGTGAGGCAAAAAGTTCTGCAGAAGGCAAAAAATGGGTTGTTGCTACAGACACTGTTTTTAGACCGTTTGAATACACAAACGAAAAGAACGAATTTGTAGGAATCGATGTTGATATTCTTGCTGCCATTGCAGAAGATCAGGGATTTAGCTACACATTGCAGTCTCTCGGCTGGGACGCTGGTGTTGCTGCCGTTCAGGTTGGACAGGCTGACGCTCTTATCGCCGGCGCTACAATCAAGCAGGAAAGAATTGATTCCGGATGGATTTTCTCTGACGGATACTACAACGCAACCCAGACTTTTGTTGTTGCAGCAAATTCAAACATTTCTTCTTATGAAGATTTGCGCGGAAAAAATGTCGCTGTAAAAAACGGAACTGCCGGAGCTGACTTTGCTAACAGCCTCAAGGCAAAATACGGCTTTACTGTAACTGTTTTTGAAGATTCTCCTACAATGTATCAGGACGTTATTCTCGGAAACTCTGCCGCATGCTGCGAAGACACTCCAATCATTGCAGACAACATTAAGTCAGCTGGTCTTGCTCTTAAAATTCCTGCAGGAATGGAAAGCGAAGGCGCTCCTTACGGTTTTGCAATCATGAATCCTGTAAACCAGGAACTTCTAGACCTGTTCAACGCAGGCCTTAAAAATATCCGCGCAAACGGAAAATACGACGAAATCATCGCAAAGTATCTTAAATAGCAGTTTGCGACTGCTGTGCACATCGAGAATTTACCTCCTTGTAATTTCTCGATGGTAAGAAGTGACTAGTTAATAACTAAAAAAACTAACTAGATTGGAAAGACTTAAAAACAAACACAATCTACAGCCCTTATCTCTTAAATTAGTCCCTTCTTACAGATAAAAACATCCACTGTCATACGTGCTTCCGTGCGCTCTAAAAAAATGCCCTGGATAGCCCGGTCTGCCGCTTGCGGCAGATGCGCCCGTATTATTCACTCCCTTATCTTTTTTACAATCTTTCTTTCCTTACTTTTACAAAGTTTTTCCACATGTTAAAATAAGCCGATTTTTTTAGTTTGCGTCGCAAACATTTTTACTTTTTTCTGGAGCTTTTTTAATGATTTTGATTCTGCACACTTACTTTTTTATGCTTTTAAGATCGCTTGGCTACACGCTTTTGCTTACGCTTTTAGCGCTTGTGTTTGCCATGGTGATCGGCCTTATTTTTGCCTTATGCAATGTCAGCCGAGCAAAAACTTTGAATGTTGTTGGAACCGTTTATGTTGACGCAATCCGCGGCGTTCCTCTGATTGTTCTTGCGTATTTTATTTATTTCGGTTTTCCTCAGTTTATGCGTCTTATAGGCGTGAACAATTTCCGTCTGCCGGCTTTGCAGGCTGGAACTATCGCCCTTTCGATGAACTGCGGAGCTTATATGGCAGAAATTTTCCGCGCGGGAATTCAGTCGATTGACAAGGGACAGATGGAAGCGGCCCGTTCGCTTGGTCTTTCTTACGGAAAAAGCATGAGACGCGTAATTTTGCCACAGGCTTTTAAAGTGATGATTCCTTCGATAATAAACCAGTTTATCATTACGTTAAAAGACACTTCTATTTTGTCTGTAATCGGCTATCCTGAGCTTACAAACATGGGAAAGACAATTTCGGGAAACACGTTCAAGAGCCTTCAGACCTGGGCAATTGTCGGAGTCTTCTACATGGTCGTAATCGTAACCTTGAGCAGGCTTGCCAAACTTATTGAAAGGAGACTAAAGAAGGATGAACGGTAAGACAGAAAACATCACAGAAACAACTCTTAAAGAAAAACTGGATGAAAAATTGGAATCGCATAAAACGCCTGAAAACAAAGAAAATTCAAAAAACGTAAAGATTCACATAGAAAATTTAAAGAAAAGCTTTGGAAAGATTGAAGTTTTAAAAGACATAAATCTTGATATTCACGAAGGGGAAGTCGTGGTTGTAATCGGCCCGTCTGGCTCTGGAAAATCGACTTTTCTTCGCTGTCTGAACCGTCTTGAGTCGATTACAAGCGGAAAAGTAATTGTAAACGACGAGAACATAAGCGACAGGCACATCGACATAAACAAGGTGAGGGAAAACATAGGAATGGTTTTTCAGCATTTTAATCTTTTTCCGAACATGACAACGCTTGAAAACATTATGCTTGCCCCGGTAGAGCTAAAAAAAATGACAAAGGAAGAAGCAAAAGAAAAAGCTCTTTCTCTTTTGTGCCGCGTAGGGCTTGGAGACAAGGCAGACACTTATCCTCAGCAGCTTTCTGGCGGACAAAAACAGAGGGTCGCAATTGCGCGCGCCCTTGCCATGAACCCTAAAATCATGCTTTTTGACGAGCCGACTTCCGCCCTTGATCCGGAAATGGTAGGCGAGGTTCTTGCCGTAATGAAGGAGCTTGCAGAAGATGGAATGACGATGGTCTGCGTAACTCACGAAATGGGATTTGCCCGCGAAGTTGCAGACCGCGTTATTTTTATGGACGGCGGCTACGTAATTGAAGAAGGCACTCCGCAGGAAGTTTTAAAGAATCCGAAGCATGAACGCACGATAAGTTTCTTGAATAAAGTTCTCTAAAGTTAAAAGAATTTTGCGTTTAGAAGGAATTTATGAGGAATTAAAGGGAAGTAAAATGAAGAAAATAATTACTTTAAGCCGTGAGTTTGGTTCAGGCGCCCTGGAAATAGGGCAGAAAGTCGCAAAAAATCTGGGCTTTGACTTTATAGACAAGGAAATAATTTTGCAGACAGCCCGCAAAGCCGGAATCGATGCAGACAGAATCTTAGACCTGGACGAAAAAGTTCCGGCTCATTTTGGCTTTACGCAAAGCCTTTTTGACATGTACAACGCGCCGCTTGACGAAAAACTTTTTAAGATTCAAAAAGACATAATCAAAAAAATCGGCGAAAGGGGAAACTGCGTAATTGTCGGTCGTTGCGCAAACAGCATCTTAAGAGAATTTGACAATTCGCTCCATGTTTTTTTGAGCGCGGAAACTTACTGGAAAATAAACCGCCTTAAAACAAAAATCATGCCGGATTCAACAGAGCCGCAGATAATAAAGCATATGCACGAAGTTGACAAAGCCCGCCGCAAATACTGCTCGTACTACACAAACGAAGTTTTCGGCGATGCTGAAAGCTACGATCTTTGCCTCAGAACCAGCAGCATTGGAATTGAAAAATGCGTTGAAATTATCTGCAGCCTGAGCAGATAAAAGAGAAGAAATCGAACCTAAAACAAAACACCCAGTAATTCCAAGCCTTGACTCTATGTCATTCATGCGTGGCACATACGTCATTCCCTGACCTGACTCCTATGTCATTCCCTGACCTGACTAACCAGTGTCATTCCCTGGCTCGACCAGGGAATCTCTTTCTTACAATAGATTGCCGTGTCGGCTCACGGCAATGACATATCGGCGGAGATTGTCGGGTCAAGCCCGACAATGACAGGCTAGCCAAGATTGTCGAGTCGCGGTGAGATAATGACAAAAATGACGGATTGTCGGGTCGTTACTGGAAATAATAAAACACCATGTCATTCCCTGACCTGACTCCTATGTCATTCATGCGTGGCACATATGTCATTCCCTCATCTCGACCAGGGAATCTCCTTTTTACAATAGATTGCCGTATCAAGTACGGCAATGACACATCGTCGGAGATTGTCGGATCAAGCCCGACAATGACAAAAAAAGGCTGCCCTGTGTTTAGTTTTTACACTTCACAAGACAGCCCTTTTTTTTGTCCTTTTTGCCTTACTTTAAGTTAATCATTGACTTGTCGTAGTCTGCAGGCGGAACAAACCCCATAAGCTCCATCAAAGTTGCAGGCCAAGAAGAAATTCCAAGTCCGTCGTTCAACTTAGTGTTATCGTATTCGCCTTTGTATTCAGGGTCATAGATAATGCCTGGAACAGGGTTGAGCGAGTGAGATGTCTTTGCTTTTGGCTCGCCGTTCTTGTCAAGTTTTACAGAACCGTCTTTTGCGTGCTCGTACATGTCGTCGCTGTTTCCGTGGTCAGCAGTCAGACACAAAATTCCTCCAGCTTCATCAATCGCAGCCTTAAGACGACCTAACTGCAGATCCATTCCTTCCATAGAACAAACTACAGCATTAAAAACCCCAGTGTGGCCAACCATGTCTCCGTTCGGATAATTCAAACGGATGTGATCGTATTTTCCAGACTTGATTGCTTCAATAACTTTATCAGTGATTTCTGCGCACTTCATCCAAGGACGCTGCTCAAAAGGAACAACATCAGAAGGAATTTCAACATAGTCTTCAAGATTTTCGTCAAATTTACCCTGGCGGTTTCCATTAAAGAAGTAAGTTACGTGTCCGTATTTCTGAGTTTCAGAAATTGCCATCAGGTGAACGCCTGTCCTAGTCAGATATTCGCCCATTGTGCGGTCAATGCTCGGCGGATTTACAAGATACTGATGAGGAATGTGAGCGTCTCCATCGTATTCCATCATTCCGGCATATTCACAAACAGGAACACGTTTTCTGTCAAAATGATTAAATTCGCTTCCGGCTTCAAAACAGTTTGTAATTTCGAGGGCACGGTCTCCGCGGAAGTTATACAGAATTACAGAGTCTCCGTCGTTGATTGTTCCGACAGGCTTTCCGTTTTCTGCAATGACAAACTCGTGCATATCCTGATCCAAAAGACCGGCATTTTCTTCGCGGTAAGTTTCAATCGCCTTTGTTGCACTTTCAAACTGACGGCCTTCGCCTAAAACGTGAGCGTACCAGCCGCGCTGAACCATAGGCCAGTCTGCGTTGTAGCGGTCCATTGTAATGAACATTCTTCCGCCACCACTTGCAATTCTGTAGTCGCATCCAGCAAAAGAAGCCAGAAATTCTTCAAGCGGAGTTACGAATGTAAGGGCAGAAGTAGGGTCAACATCGCGTCCGTCCAAAAGTGCGTGAACACGGATTTTCTTGATTCCTTCTTTGTTTGCCTGCTCAACCATTGCCTTAAGATGATCAATGTGGCCGTGAACGTTTCCGTTAGAAACAAGACCGATAAAATGAAGGGCAGAATCCTTGTCTTTTACGTTTTTAATAAGCTTTTTCCAGGTTGCTCCTTCGTACATCAAACCAGACTTGATTGACTCTCCAACAAGCTTAGCTCCCTGAGCAAAAACGCGTCCGCAGCCAATCGCATTGTGTCCAACTTCGCTGTTTCCCATGTCGTCATCGCTTGGAAGACCTACAGCAGTTCCGTGAGCCTTAAGCTGAGTGTGAGGGCAGTTTGCTGTAAACCAGTCAAGATACTTCATTTTAGAAGCCTTTACTGCGTCTCCTTCAACATATTTTCCATATCCAACGCCGTCCATAATTACAAGAACAACCGGACCACGACGACCTTTCCATGCAGGATTTTTCTGTAAAGCATGCATTGTGTCTGCCATTATTATCTCCTATAAAAAGTCTGAAGTTAGCAGGGGCACAAAAAGTGCGGTCTCCTAACTGCTTTTTTTTATTCCGGCAAAGATATTACATTTTTTTGCTTTTTTTTACAATTAAGGAGCGCATTTTACAGTTCGCGCGGGCTTTTCACGGTTCCGCTAAACGCTCCATCGGGGCTTTCTTGCCCCGACGCCTTCGGCGCCGTTACAATCCCGGCTATATTCTGCCCAAAAAGTTTAAGTTTTTCGTTCGCGTACGTTTTTTTACAGACGTTTTTTAGTATTGACCTTAAACTCTTAAAAAGATATATTATTCAGACCCCTTGAGGCTTCGTACGAAGCTTCCATTTGACCATAAGGAGAACATACAATGAGAAAGTATGAACTTATGACTGTCTTCTCAACAGAAGAAGACAAATTTAAGGCTGCATCTGAAGCTCTCCGCTCAGTGCTTGCAAATTTTGGTGCCACAATTGACAAAGAAGAGTCTTATGGCGATCGTGATTTAACTTACGTAATCGACAAACAGAAACGTGGTCGTTTTGTTCTTTTCACAGTTAGTGCAAATCCTGCAAAAATCACAGAAATCGAATCACATTTCAGATTGACAAAAAACCTTCTTAAATGGCTTTTTGTTAAACTCGACGAAAAGAAAAACTAGTTTTTGCCATTCGTCAAATCACTAAATAAAACTCTGGAGGAGATTTATGACAGATATAAATCGTGTTGTACTTGTTGGCAGACTTACACGTGATCTTGGTAATGATCAGCGTGATTTTGCCTATACACCTAACGGTCAGGCTCGTGCTAACATCAGCATTGCCGTAAATCGAAGCAGAAAACAGGGCGAGCAGTGGGTTGATGAAGCAAATTTTTTCGATGTAACAATCTGGGGTAAAACTGCAGAAAACCTTAAACCGTATTTGACTAAAGGCAAACAGATTGCCGTTGAAGGTTACTTAAAACAAGATCGTTGGGAAAAAGACGGTCAGAAATTCAGCAAGGTAGGCATTGTAGCAGACAGTGTTATGTTGCTTGGCGGAAGATCGGACAATGGCGGCACTCAGTCGTCCGGGGGTTATACTCCGAAATTCCAGCAGAACAATGGTTTTGCACCACAGCAGCAGTCATATCAGCCACCTGTTGACACACCTTCATTTGGTGGAAACGGCGGGGGATATTCTGAAGACATCCCGTTTTAATGTTTTACATTAAAATTCAAATTTTAGGAGACTTAATATGTCAGACGAAGTAACAACTAACGAAGTTGAACAGAAAGTAAACGTAACAGATACACAGGGCGCTTCAGACGGTCGCGAAGGCGAAGAAAAAGGAGCACGCAGAGGCAAGAAATTCTTCCGCAAGAAGGTTTGCCGTTTCTGCGCAAACAAAGCAAAGATTGACTACAAAGATGCAGACGGTCTTAAACGCTTTACAACAGAACGCGGTAAGATTCTTCCACGCCGCATTACTGGTACTTGTGCAAAACACCAGCGCGAAGTTGCTCTTGCAATCAAACGCGCACGCGCAATCTGCTTACTTCCATTCGTAGCAGAGTAAAAATACAAAAATCAAGGTGACGATCCAACTCCTGGTGACGCCACCTTGTAAAATATCAAGAGGAGCTTGAAAAATGAAAGTTATTCTTAATGAAGACGTAAAACATCTCGGAGAAATGGGAGATGTAAAAAATGTTGCTAACGGTTATGCCCGCAACTTCCTTTTCCCACACATGTATGCAGTTCCATACAATGCTGATACAGTGGCTTACTTTGAAGGTCGCAAGGCTGAAATCGAAGCTCGCAAACAGGCAAAACGCAATGACGCAGCAAGTCTCAAAGAAAAGCTTGAAGCAACACTCGTTGACCTTACAGTTCCAGCAGCTGCTAACGGAAAACTTTACGGTGCAGTTTCTAGCCAGACTGTTGCTGACTACCTTAACAAAAACGGCTTTGATATTGAACGCAAACGCATCGAAATTCAGGGCGTAACAATTAAGAGTGTTGGTCACTACACAGCACTTATCCACCTTTACGAAGCAACAAACGCTGAAGTAAAAATTTCTGTAAAGGGACAGACAACTGACAGCAAACCAGTAGAAGTTTCTGCTAAGAAAGAAGAAGCTCCTGCAGAAAATGCTGAAGTTCCAGCAGAAGAAAAAGCTGAGTAAGCTTTATATTGTTTAGGGTTTTATAACCTTAAATTAAAGGCCGGAAGTTTTTCCGGCTTTTTTTGTCTTTATTTTACTGTGCGCTAAAGCGCCAGGGATTTTTGGGGCAAACTAAAAAGATTTTTTTTGTCATTATCGGGCTTGACCCGATAATCTATTGTAAAAAGAGATTCCCGCGTCAAGCGTGGGAATGACATTTTGAACTTATTAGAAAGCCCCTGTCGCTAAAGCGCCAGGGATGCCTGCCTGCCAACATAGTTGTCAGGCTGAGAGTTTGCTTTCGCAAACTCCTTATTTTATTGTGCGCTAAAGCGCACGCCCTGTCGCTAAAGCGCCAGGGATGCCTGCCTGCCAACATAGTTGTCAGGCTGAGAGTTTGCTTTCGCAAACTCCTTATTTTACTGTGCGCTAAAAGCGCACGCCCTGTCGCTAAAGCGCCAGGGATAGGAAGGGCGCCGAAGGCGTCGGGGCTGTCTAGCCCCGATGGAGCGATTAGCGGAACCCTGGATAGCCCGACGGCTTGCCGGGGCGCCCAAACAAAAATAAAACTACGGGAGCATGAAAAAAAATGGATGAACGATTAAAGGACTCAATTCCTCCGCATAACCTGGAAGCAGAAGTTGCAACACTTGGTGCCATGCTCCTTGACTGGTCTAGTATTCAGGACGTTATAACTTTTTTACAACCTGAACATTTTTATTCTCAGCAAAACCAGCTTATTTACGAAACTCTGGTAAAGCTTTTTGGAAGTGGAATTACAGGCGATTTTTTAACTTTAACAAACGAACTTACAAAAAATAATCTGCTGGAAAAGGCTGGGGGAGCGGCTTATATTGCTTCTCTTACGGACAATGTTCCGTCGGCTGCAAATATTGACTATTATGCGCATGTTGTTCTTGACAGGGCAACCAGGCGTAACCTTATAAAAATTTCTTCGGAAATAAAAACTTCGGCTTTTGATGATTCGCGTGAAAGTCGTGCAATTCTTGAAGACGCAGAAAAAAAGATTTTTGCCCTGACCGATATGGGGCAGACGATTGCAATTCATGACATGCACGAAGTAGTTCAAAAGACTACGGAAATAATCGACAAACATTATCACAATCACTCAACTTATTCAGGAATTCCGTGTGGATTTACACGTCTTGACACAATGACAAGCGGTTTTCAAAAAAGCGAACTGAGCATTATCGGTGCGCGTCCTTCCATGGGTAAAACTGCGATGGCTCTTTCCATGATGGAAAACATTGCCATTGACCAGAAAATTCCATGTGGATTTTTTTCTCTGGAAATGTCTTTTGAACAGATCGGTCAGCGTCTGCTTTCTCAGGTTAGCCGTGTTCCTGGTAGTAAAATCCGTTCCGGATATATGCAAATTACTGATATGCAGAAAATCAACGATGCTGCAGGAAGGGTTTTTGATTCTCCGCTTTATATTGTTGACACTCCTAACATGCAGCTTCTTGATTTAAGGGCAATGGCAAGACGAATGGTTCAGTCAAAGGGAGTTCAGATTATCTTTATTGACTATATTGGTCTTATTTCGACACAAAACAGTTCAGCTCCGGTTTATGAACAGGTTTCTGAAATTTCTAAATCATTAAAGAGCCTTGCGCGTGAACTAAATATTCCGGTTGTAGCCCTTTGTCAGGTTGCCCGCGATGCCGAAGGAAATGAGCCGACTCTTGCTCAATTACGCGGTTCGGGTTCTATTGAACAGGACGCCGACGTTGTAATGTTTATTCACCGTGAACGCAAAAAGACAGAAGAAGGCGAAAGTGAACCTGTACAGGACGCAAAACTGATTGTCGCAAAACAGCGTAACGGTCCGATTGGAGACGTAAACCTTCTGTTCCTTAACTCTTATACAAAATTTGAAAATAAGGTGTCGGAAGACTAAGTTTTGGGACGATCTAGTGAATCGCTTGCCGTTTCGAAAAACGGCAGACAACATGGAAAGAACAAGTTCGAGAATGCTGGAGCGAAGTGAATAAAAGTCAGGGGACATAAGAAAGGAGAAAACAATGACAAATAAAGAGCGTGCGGAAATAGCGGCAAACTTAAAGGCGCAGGGAAAGTGCAACTGCAGTCAGGCTGTGTTAAGTGTTTATAAAGACAGGATTCCTCTTGACGAAAATATTTTACAACAAACTGGGGCAGGCTTTGCAGCTGGAATGGGCTGTATGGAAAGTACCTGCGGAGCTTTAATTGGCAGTGTAATCGTTGCTGGATTTTTGACAGAAGGCAGGGGAACTGTTGGAAGCGCAAAAACAATTCTTGAAGAATTTAAAAAGAAGAGCGGGGCTTTAGTTTGCAGGGAACTAAAAGGCATTGACACAGGAAAAGTCTTGTGCGAGTGTCCGGATTGCGTAAGGCACGCAGTTGAAGCCCTCGAAAAGTTTGAATAATCTTTGACCAGACAAAAAAAACTTATTTTTGACTATAAGAGGCTACCAAATAGCCTGAATCTTCGATAATTTTTTTAATCTTTTCTTTTGAATTTTCTTCTTTTAATAAAATTACCGCTGTCTTAGTTGAAAACTTTACCTTTGCCCACATTCCGTTTTCGTTAAGTTTATTTTGAATGTGTCTTGCGCAGTTCTGGCATTTCATGCCTTCGATTTTTACGGTTGCAGTGAAAGGATAGTTCTTTTTGTTTTTGTCCTGTACTTCAACCAAAACTTCATTTGCACCGCCACTGCAGCAGCTTTCTCCGTGTGCTCTTTTTACGGCTGAGCGAATTCCTCCGGCAGCAAAAAGGAGAATTAAAGCAATAAGAATAACATTTATCATTTTTTTGCCTCACAGTGTTTTTTACACATTCCGTTTTGAAAAGCCTTGCACGAATAGCAGCCTGTCGGAATTCCTGATTTTTTTTCATTCTGCTTGTTTTTTATAATTGAATGAACAACAAAAACCGTCCACAAAACAATCAATAATACTGAAATTACATTTGCAATCATGTTTTGTTTCCTCCAAAGTAAAAAAAACAAAAGTGGCCGTCTTAAAGAACAAAACAGTTTCTTTAAAGTTCAGCCACTTTGTTTAATTATAAGAGATTACTTTCTTGCATCAATTTCTGCATAAGGATTTTTGCGTACGAGACCAAAAATGAATGCAGCTAGGAAAATAAATGCAAAGATTAAACCTACAACAGAATATCCGTTTCCAAAAGAAACTCCGGAAATCAGAGAGCCAATCTGGAATACAATCATTGTTACAATGTAAGCAAAGATATTCTGGAAAAGAATTGCAAACCAGAACCATTTTCTGTCGTGCAATTCATTTGCCATTGTAGAAATAGCAGCAAGACAAGGAGAATCAAGCAAGTTGAAAAGCAGGAAGCAGAATGCTGCAAGTCCTGTAGGAAACCATTTTGCAATTGCGTTTACTGCATTTACTGCGTTTCCTTCTTCTTCCTCTTCGCCAGCTTCTGCGCCTTCTTCTGACTGAGCTTCGAGATCAATGTCTGCAAGACTTCCTGCTCCTGCGAGTGCTTCTGTATCTTCGTCGCTAGCTCCTGCAAGAACGCCCATCGTTGTTACGATTCCTTCCTTAGCAGAGAAACCAGAAATTGAAGAAGCAGCACACTGCCAGCCTCCGTCTTCGTTACCAAATCCGAGAGGAATAAAGATGTAGCGTAATCCGCCACCAATTTTTGCCATGATTGAATAATCAGCATCGCAAAGACCAAATGTAGTGCCTTCGGCTTCAACTTCTTCTACAGTTCCGTCAGAAAGAGTAACTTCCTGAGTATTTGGCTGCCAGCCATAGCTAGAAAGGAACCACATAATAAGACAAGCGAGGAAGAGAATTGTTCCGGCTTTTTTAATGAATGACCACAAGCGTTCCCATGTATGAAGAAGAACTGTTTTAAGCTGTGGAATATGGTACTGTGGCAATTCCATAATAAATGGAGCTGCAGGGCCATGGAAGTACTTTGTCTTTTTAAGAATGATTGCTGCCAGAAGAACTGCTGCAATACCAAGAACGTACATTAAAGGTCCAACCCAGGAAGCATTTGAACTTGTAAACTTTGTTGCAAGAATAGCTGCAATCATTGCGATTACAGGAAGTTTTGCACCACAAGGAATCCAGGTTGTTGTCATGATAGTCATGCGACGGTCATTTTCGTTTTCGATTGTACGGCTTGCCATAATTCCAGGAATTCCACAACCAGAACTAATAAGAAGAGGAATGAATGATTTTCCTGAAAGTCCAAACTTTCTGAATACGCGGTCCATAACGAATGCAATGCGAACCATGTAACCAACATCTTCAAGAATAGAAAGAAGAACAAAGAGAACTGCCATCTGCGGAACAAATCCAAGAACAGCACCAAGACCACCGAGAATACCGTTTACGATACAGTCGGTTAAGATTTCGTTGGCACCGGAATTTTCAAGCAATGTCTGAACTCCGCCCTGGATCCATTCTCCAAAGAGAACATCGTTTGCCCAGTCTGTACCCATTGTACCTACTGTAGAAACTGCAACCCAGTAAACAAACCACATAACTGCAATAAAAATCGGAAGACCCAAGATACGGTTTGTAACAACGCGGTCAATCTTGTCTGACATTGTCATTGTCTTTCCTGATTTTACGAGAACTCCGTCAAGGATTGAAGTAATGTAGTTGTAGCGTTCGTTTGTAATGATTGATTCAATATCATCATCGTGAGCTTTTTCAAGACCCAAAGTTTCGTTTTCTGCCTTTGCTTTAGATTCTTCACTCAAGGAAAGTTTTGAAAGAATTACGCTGTCTCTTTCGAGAACTTTGATTGCTGTCCAGCGACGAACTGATTCTTCAACTTCTGAAGGTAGAAGTTCAATTACAGCGCTGATTGCTTTTTCAACGTCAGAAGCAAAACAGGCTTTTAGAGAAACAGCCTTTTTGTTTGCAGCTTCCTGAGCAGCAGCAACAACTTCTTTTACGCCTTTTCCATGGAGGGCAACTGTTTCTACAACCTGACAGCCTAATTTTTCTGCAAGTTTCTGTGTGTTGATTTTATCACCAGACTTTTTGAGGGCATCAACCATGTTCAATGCAATTACAACAGGTTTTCCAAGTTCAAGAATCTGAGTTGTAAGATAAAGGTTGCGTTCAATGTTTGTTGAGTCAACAATGTCGATTACGGCAGCTGGTTCATTTGAAGCCAGGTAATCACGAGAAACTACTTCCTCATTTGTGTATGGAGAAAGTGAATAAATTCCAGGAAGGTCGGTTACGATAAGATCTTTTGAACCTTTTACTTTACCTTCTTTTTTTTCAACTGTTACTCCTGGCCAGTTTCCAACATATTGAACTGTTCCTGTAAGCGAGTTGAACATTGTAGTTTTTCCGCAGTTTGGGTTACCTGCAAGAGCAATTTTTGTACTCATTTTGTTCCTCTTATTCAACTTCAATATTTGCGGCATCATCTTTGCGAACCGAAAGTTCGTATCCGCGGATTGTAATTTCAACAGGATCTCCGAGTGGAGCAACCTTTCTTATAAAAAGCTTGCATCCCTTTGTAAATCCCATGTCCATAAGACGACGCTTTACAGCTCCTTCACCGTCAATCTTTGTGACAGTTACGGTAGAGCCAACCTTCGCATCTTTCAATGTACTCATGTTTTACTCCTCTAACTTTTATAACTTTGAATAAAATTAAAAACTGATTTTAACGAGACCAAAAAAGCTGCAGGCTCTTAATTAACCTGAATTTTTGTTGCCATACTGCGGTCAAGGGCAATACGAACTTCTTTTACTTTTACGATAAGTCCTGTGGCAATTTTTTGAATAACTGTAACCTTTGCACCTTCAGAAAAACCAATATCTGCCAGATGCTGTTTTACAGACGGTGTTCCAGAAATTGCAGAAACACAAAATTCATCTCCAACAGAAGCTAAAAGCAACGGCATTTTATAACCTCCTGCTAAGTCGGGTTAGCATTTGCATAAAAAAAATAGTATTTACTTACAAAAATTAACTAATGCTAACAATAATAGAGGTATAAATAACACATGTCAATATAAGGCTTAAAAAGTTTGGACTTATTACTGTTTTATTCGCTTTTATGCGGTTTATTTACATACATTGCCCTGAAAATTGATTTGTGCTAAAATCTTTTTCATTCTTTAGAAATTCAAAATTCAAATTGAAGTATTTAAGAGGAAAATCATGTCTAAAATAATTGCTCTTGGTGCAGATCACGCAGGATATTTATACAAAGGTCGTTTAATTGAACATTTAAAGGCAGCCGGTTACGAAGTAATCAATGTTGGAACTGATTCAGCAGAAAGTGTTGATTATCCCGTTTTTGCTCAAAAAGTAAGCGAACTTGTTGCAGGTGGAAAGGCAGATTCAGGAATTTTAATCTGCGGAACTGGAATTGGAATGAGCATGGCAGCTAACAAAGAAAAATCAATCCGCGCTGCTCTCTGTACAGATTTAGTAATGGCAGAATACACACGCCGCCACAACAATGCAAACGTTTTATGTATGGGTGCAAGAATCATTGCATACGAAATGGCAGAAATGATTGCTGACAAATTCCTAAACACAGAATTTGAAGGCGGACGCCATCAGCGCAGAATTGACCTTTTTGACAAACAATAATAGACATAAACAGGAAAACTTAAATGATTACTGATGTTATTATAATGGCAGGTGGTTTTGGAGAAAGATTGTGGCCGGCTTCTAGCCCGACGCACCCAAAACAGTTTATGGCATTAAACGATAATATTTCTTTTTTGCAGGAAAGTCTGATTCGAGCCCTTTCCCTTAAAATTTCTGGGAGAATTGTCGTTGTAACACGCAAAGATATCGAAAAAGAATGCACAGAACAAATAAAGCGTCTTGCCTCAGTTTCTGAAGAAGCCGAAGCCCGCAAATTACTTGCAGAATCAATTGTTCTTGCAGAGCCAGCCCCAAAACACACTTCGGCTGCAATAATGACAGGCGTTGAACTTGTTTACAAACTTGAACCGGAAATGTCTCACACTTTTTTGGTTTTAACAAGCGACCACGTAATTTCACCAGTCAGTCAGTTTTGCATTGACTGCGCAAATGCTGCAAAGGCTGCAGAAAATGGCAAATTTGTATGTTTTTCAATCGCTCCGACTTACGCCAGCACTGGCTACGGCTATATAAAGGCTGGAGAAGATTTAACTGGAGAAGGGCACACTTTCAAAATAGAAAATTTTAAAGAAAAGCCAGACGAAAAAACAGCAAAAGAATATTTTGAATCAGGCAAATATTTTTGGAATTCTGGAATGTTTGCTTTTGAAGGCAAAATGTTTTTAGCAGAAATGAAAAACTGCACTCCAAAGGTAAGTTCAGCTTTTGAAGCAATTGAAAAAGGCAAAAAACCTTCGCTAAAACAGCTTAACGGAGTTTATGTAATAAAAACCTGGCCGGAAATGGAAGTTTCTTATCAGGATGTTCCTTCCATTGCAGTTGACAAGGCAATTGCAGAAAAGTCAGCAAATGCAGCAACTGTAAAGGCGACTTTTAACTGGACAGATGTCGGAAGCTGGGACACATTCAGTGAACTTTGCAAAAATCCTGCAAACAATAAGGTTGTTCAAATCGAAAGTGAAAATAATTTTGTTTACAGCGACATTCCAGTAAGTCTCTGTGGCGTAAAAGATTTAATCGTAGTTGCAAAGAACGGAAAACTTTTGGTAATGAAAAAAGGTGAAAGTGCACTTGTCCGCTCTGCCGTAAAGGCGATTGAACAGTAAATCAAGGTTTTGTAAAAAAGCTCGTTTGAGAGCTTGAATATAAAATGTCCGGTCAGGATAAATTGAGGTATTTTTATGAAAAAAATTATCAGTGGCAAAGTTCGTGAAGTTTACGATCTTGAAGACGGTCGCATGGTTATTGTAACGACAGACAGACTTTCTGCCTTTGATGTTATTCTTCCTACAATGATTACCGACAAAGGTAAGGTTTTGAATGCACTTTCAAACTTCTGGTTTGATTACACAAAAGACATTGTAAAGAATCACATGATTTCTTCAGATTTAAAAGATATGCCAGTAGAATTCCAGAAACCGGAATTTGAAGGAAGAACGATTCTCGTAAAAAAACTCAAAATGATTCCTTACGAAGTAATTGTACGCGGTTATATGTTTGGTTCAATGTACGATGCATACAAAAAAGGTGAACCATTCCTCGGTCACAGCTTTGACAAAGAATACCAGCAGGCAGAAAAACTCGATGAACCAATCGTAACTCCATCTACAAAGGCTGCCGAAGGTCATGATATTAACGTTACTGTTGATTACATGAAAAACGATCTTGGAAAAGAACTTGGTGACAAAATTGAAAAAACTGCAATTGCAATTTACAAAAAATGCTACGAACACGCACTCAAAAATGGAATTATAATTGCAGATACAAAATTTGAATTTGGTCTCGACGAAAACGGTGAACTTATCCTGGGAGACGAAGTATTAACTCCGGATTCAAGCCGTTTCTGGAATGCAGAAACCTACAAGGTTGGAACAAGCCCAGCAAGCTACGACAAACAGTTTATCCGCGACTGGCTCAAAGCTAACAACCTGGCAGGAGATCCAAACATTAAATCTGTTCCAGCAGAAGTTGTTGCAGAAACTTCAAAACTCTATCACGAATGTGTAGAAAAAATTACAGGTAAATCTCTGTAAATTTTTGCTAAAAATCGGCTTTAAAATAAAAAAGGAACTGTTTCCATTTTTGGGGGCAGTTCCTTTTTTTTTAGTTAATGCTTATTTCTTTTTTTACCAATTTGAAAAATAAATTCAAGAACAATAACAGTTATTAAAACTCGAATTATAAACTCTTTTATTTTTACGCACTTGATTTCTATGACATTCCCGCACTTAAAAAACTTGTCATTGCAACAAGGGAAAATGTTGTCATTTCCGTAATCGACTTATATGTCATTCCACGGCTTGACCGTGGAATCTCCTCTCCGCGATAGATTGTCGGGTCAAGATGAGACAATGACACGAGTAGGACACGTCAATGACACAGTGGGACACGTCAATGACAAAACACTCTGTCATTGCCACACTTAAAAGACTTGTCATTCCAACGTGGAAAAAACTTGTCATTCCAACACGGGAAAAAGTTGTCATTTCCGTAATCGACTTATATGTCATTCCACGGCTTGACCGTGGAATCT
>CAVJSA010000001.1:22351-119370 GCA_963651875.1 Lachnospiraceae bacterium
GATTGTCGGGTCAAGATGAGACAATGACACGAGTAGGACACGTCAATGACACAGTAGAACACGTCAATGACACGGCGAATGTTTATCTTTTTGAATAGTTTTTTTCTACCCAGGTTAAATATTCACCAGAAAGAATATGGTCAATCCATTTTTTGTTATTCAAATTCCACTTTACTGTTAACAAAAGTCCCTGCTCAAACGACATCTTGCGTTCCCAGCCGAGTTCTGTCTTGATTTTTGTACAGTCAATTGCATAACGCTGATCGTGACCTGGTCTGTCTTTTACGTGTGTAATTGTCTTTTTAATTTCATCTTCAAAAATTCCGGTTTCTTTTGCGGTAAGTTCAATGAGTTTATTGAGGAGCTTTATGTTCTGCCATTCATTTTCGCCACCGATATTGTATTTTTCACCAGTTTTTCCATTTTTTAAGATGAGCCATACTGCACGGTTGTGATCTTCTACATAAATCCAGTCGCGGATATTTGTTCCTTCGCCATAAACAGGCAGATTTTTTTTGTTCTGCATGTTTAAAATCATTAAAGGAATAAGTTTTTCCGGGAACTGATATGGTCCGTAGTTATTTGTACAGTTTGAAAGAGTAATTGGAAGTCCGTAAGTGTGGTGATAAGCCATTACGAGATGGTCGCTCGAAGCCTTGCTAGAAGAATATGGAGAGCGCGGATCGTAGGCTGTTTTTTCTGTAAAATAACCGGTTGGTCCTAAAGAGCCGTAAACTTCGTCTGTTGAAATATGATGGAATAAAACGTCTTCACGAGGATTGTCAAGGCTTACTCCCCAGTAATTTCTTGCAACGTCCAAAAGAGTGTAGGTTCCAAAAATATTTGTTTTTATAAAAGCTTCTGGGCCTAAAATAGAGCGGTCAACATGACTTTCTGCCGCAAAATGAACTACAGTGTCAATTTCGTACTGTTTAAAAATTCTTTCAATCTGTTCGCGATCGCAGATATTTACTTTTTCAAAAAAGTAACGTCTTTTTGATTCATCTGTTACGCCAGCTCCAAATTCCCTGTCAATATCGTCGAGAGTTTCGCCATTGCCGGCATAGGTAAGGCAGTCTACATTGATAATTCTTCCGTCAAAACCAGCATCTTCAAAAGCTTTTTCTGCACTGGTTGATTTTCCAAAAAGATAGTGAATAAAATTTGAACCGATAAAGCCCGCACCACCAGTTACGAGCACATTTTTTAGTTTACGCATGATAATCTCCTTAGCGGAAGCGTTTAAGCCACCCCTGTTTCCTTATTTTATTTCGAATTTTTCGTTTTTTATAAAATCTTCGAGAGAAAGTTTCCAATCCGGAAGTTTTATGCCTAAAGCATTTTGAATTTTTTGAGTATCTAAAACACTGTAAGCCGGTCTTTTTGCTTTTACAGGATATTCACTTGTTGTGCAGCTGTTAATTAGGCAGTCGTTTGTAAGTCTTGAATACTTTTTTCCAAGTGAATAAATTTCGCGGCAAAAATCAAACCAGGTTGTCTCTCCGCTGTCTGTTACGTTGTAGATTCCATATTCGACTGTTTTTTTGTTTATAATTTCAAAAATTACAAGGCTCAAAGTTGAACAGTTTGTAGGAGTTCCTCTTTGATCACAGACAACCTTTACACTTTCGCGACTTTGCATGGCCTTTGTCATTGTATAGACAAAATTCTTTCCGTTAAAACCATAGAGCCAGGCAGTACGCAAAATGTAAAATTTATTGGTTACTGCCATGATTTTGTCTTCGCCATCTGACTTTGTTTTTCCGTAAACACTTGCAGGATTTTTTTCTGCATTTTCTTTTACAGGAGTAGTTGCGCTACCGTCAAAAACATAATCCGTGCTTACGTGAATAAGCGGGCAGTCAAGTTTTTTTGCAATAAGAGCAAGATTTTCGGCACCTAAAGAATTTATAGCAGTGGCCGCTTGAACTTCGTCTTCTGCCTTGTCTACAGCCGTGTATGCAGAACAGTTTACGATAAAATCAATTTTTTTTTCGCCTGCAGCAAGTTTTTTGGAAAATTCGTCCAGAGCAGAAAGGTTGGTAACGTCAACTTCGCTTCCGCTTCCAACATATTCAACTTTTTTTTCGTCAAACAACTGGCACAATTGGCTTCCAAGCATTCCTCTACAACCGGTTACCCAGATCATAAATTATTTTTCACTCCATTCGCCGCCAATCCACTTGCCGTCATTGTCAAAATATTTTCTTGCAAAATCGAATGCAGGATGTTTTGAGTCTTTTTCGCTTAAAAGTGGCTGAACGTCTCCGCAGATTGACATCCAGTCGATGTTGATTGTTTTATCGTTCCACATTAAGCCGGCTTCGTCTTCTGGATGATAAAAATCTGTGCACTTATATGTAAAAACAGCAAAATCGCTCATTACATAAAAACCGTGCGCAAATCCTTCTGGAATGTAAAACATATTATTTTTTTGAGAATCAAGAACAACGCCGTAGTATTTTCCAAAAGTTGGGGAAGAAGTTCTTAAATCAACTGCAACGTCGTAAACTTTTCCTTCTAAGGCACGGACCAGTTTTCCCTGAGGATGCTTTGTCTGCCAGTGAAGTCCTCTTAAAACACCGCCTTTGCTTGCACTTTGATTATCCTGAACAAAGTGCATTTTTAATCCGGCATTAAAAAAGTCTGATTCAGAATAGACTTCTGCAAAATAACCACGAGAATCACCAAAAACTTTTGGTTGAATTTCGTACAATCCCTCGATCGGGCATTTTTTAAATTCAAAAGGCATTAAAAATTCTCCGCAATGTATTTTAAGTAAGTTCCGTAATCTGTTTTATAGCCGGCAGCAGTTTCTAAGAGTTTTTCTTTAGAAATCCAGCCATTGTTAAATGCAATTTCTTCGATGCAGGCAACGTACATTCCCTGGCGCTTTTGAATTGTTTCGATAAAGTTTCCGGCTTCAGATAATCCTTCGTATGTTCCTGTATCAAGCCAGGCAAAACCGCGTCCTAAAATTTCAACATTGAGTTTTTTTGCACTGAGATATTCATTATTTACAGAAGTAATTTCGATTTCGCCACGTGCAGAAGGTTTTACGTTTTCTGCAATTTTTACAACGTTATTGTCATAAAAATAAAGACCAGGAACTGCATAATTTGATTTTGGATTTGCTGGTTTTTCTTCAATGCCAAGGGCTTTTCCGTTTTTGTCAAATTCTACAACGCCGTAGGCTGTCGGATCTTTTACAAAATAACCGAAAATTGTTGCTCCGCCTTCTTTTTCTACGCGTTCTCTTGCATTTGAAAGGCTTTCTGAAAAGCGCTGTCCATAAAAAATATTGTCGCCAAGAACAAGGGCAACGCTGTCATCTCCGATAAAGTCTTTTCCGACGATAAATGCATCTGCAAGTCCGCGCGGTTTGTCCTGAATTGCGTATTCAAACTTCATTCCAAGCTGAGAGCCGTCGCCAAAAAACTGTTTAAAAACCGGAAGATCGCGCGGAGTCGAAATAATTAAAACTTCGCGAATCTGAGATAGCATAAGACAGCTAAGCGGATAATAAATCATTGGTTTGTCATAAATCGGAAGAATCTGTTTGCTGACAGCCTTTGTAAGCGGATAAAGTCTTGTACCGCTTCCACCTGCTAAAATAATACCTTTCATAAAAACTCCCATTCCCTTTAGTTTTGTAAAAAAGCTCAAGGGATTTTGTCGTATCGGGCTTTGCCCGTTACGCTGCGAGATTTTGCTTCGCAAAACTCGTTTATTTACTGTGCGCAATATGCGCACGGCCTTGCTGCGCAAGGGATTTTGGCGTATCGGGCTTTGCCCGTTACGCTGCGAGATTTTGCTTCGCAAAACTCGTTTATTTACTGTGCGCAATATGCGCACGGCCTTGCTGCGCAAGGGATTTTGGCGTATCGGGCTTTGCCCGTTACGCTGCGAGATTTTGCTTCGCAAAACTCGTTTATTTACTGTGCGCAATATGCGCACAGCCTTGCTGCGCAAGGGATTGTAAGGGCGCGCGTAGCGCGATGTTTTTTGCATAGCATTATGCGAAAAACATTGAAGGCGAAAGCCGGAACCCTGAAAAGCCCGACGGCTTGCCGGTGCGCCCCAAATAAAAAAACTTTGGAAATTATATCACCTTGAGTAGTTATTTTCAATTCGATAAAATGGGCAACTGTGTTATACAGATATTCCAAAGACGGACGTGGACATCCTGTAAGGACTGCCACTATTTATACAAAAAACGAACATAAAATTCCTTTAGAAAAAATTGACCCGGACTGCCTGCGTGTCGTTACGCATTTAAAAGACTGCGGTTTTGACACATATATTGTAGGCGGAGCTGTAAGAGATTTACTGGCTCATAAAACTCCAAAAGATTTTGATGTCGTTACAAGCGCCACTCCAAGCAAAATAAAGAAGCTTTTTAGAAATTCCCGCATAATCGGAAAAAGATTCCGCCTTGTTCATGTTTTTTTTGGCGATAAGATTTTTGAAGTTTCTACGTTCCGTTCAATTGTTGACGGCAGTGTAGGAAACAGTTTTGGTTCGATTGAAGAAGATGTCCAGCGCCGGGATTTTTCTTTAAACGCTCTTTACTACGATCCAATCAAAGAACAGATAATCGACTATGTTGGTGGAGTTCAGGACATAAAAAATCATGTTTTGCGCCCAGTTATTCCAATGGACAGAATTTTTGAAGAAGATCCAGTAAGAATGCTGCGTGCAGTAAAATATGGAGCAACCTGTAACTGCAAGATGAGTTTTGCCTTAAAACGCAAGATAAGAAAGAGTGCACACCTTCTTTTGCCTGTAAGCCCAAGCCGCCTGACAGAAGAAATGCTTAAAATTTTAAATTCCGGGCACGCTTACGACATTGTGACAGCCTGCTTAAAAACTGACCTTTACATGTATTTGCAGCCGAACGCTACGAGCCTTATGTATCAGTCTAAGGAATTTGAAAAAAAATACATGCAAAATCTTAGCGAACTCGATAGTCTCGTGCAAAAAGACAAAACTTTGCGCCTTGGTCAAAAGCTTGTATTTTTGATTACGGATTTTATTGATTCTCTTACTGACTGGAAAAAAGAAATCTCAACAAAAAGCGCAACTGGCGAGCTTTATTTAAAAACCTGGTCGCAGGTTCGCAATTTTGTTCTTCCAATCAATCCGCAGCGCACAGAACTTGAATATGCAATCCGTCTGGCATTAAAAAATCTTGGAGTCGCAATAAAAATTCCAAAGGGTGCCTTTAAGGAACGCAAACCAAAAAAGATTCTGCTTGAAGAAACAGTTGTAGCAGAAGAAAAAACGCTTTCTGTTGCTGCAAATTAAAACGATAAACTAAAACGACAAAATATTTTTTTAAGCTGATTTTGAATCCGGCATTAAAATGTGGTCAACGATAATTGAAATGTCTTCCACAAAAATGCCGGTATCTTTTTCTATAGACTTGATTACATAATTTTTAAGGTTTTTGCTAAGCTCGGTAAGGGATTCTCCAAAAGGAACATCAATCGTTATAAAAAATTTGTAGCCGGACTTGTCTGTCTTTATGTTTAAGTTTTTGAGGCGGATTATGCTGTTGAATTTTCCAATTGAAGCTGAAGCAAGTCGGGCAACATAAGCCTGCGAAATGCTTTTTCTTGAAGTGACAGAGAAAGCAGGGCGAACGACAGATTTTTCGAAAAGTTTTGTATTTACATCCGGTTGAGTTTTTTTATATTCATCTTTAAAAAAGTGCTTGAACAGTTTCTGTTTTGAAAGGCTTACCTTTATTTTAGAAACAAAAATCCGCGAATAGTTTCCGGCTTCCTTTACTTCGTAGGCACGAACTGGAATTACGTGTTTTCCTTCAATCTGGCGACTGATTCTTGCAGCTTCTATCTGTTCAGGAGTGGCAATATCTTCGATTTTTATATATTTTTCTGGAATCGGAAGCTGAAGACGCATGGCAATCTTGTTTACCATTTTTTCGCTTGTTCCGAGTAGAAGAATTTTCTTTAACTGTTTTTGTTGAATTGCCCGGGCTACGCTGTCGCGGTGTTCCTTGTCGTCAAAAAGGGCAACACGAACAGCTCCCATATAGCTGTCTTCAAGTTTTGCAGAACGTCCAGCCAAAATATTGTCTTCGTAAATTAAAAGACCGTCGTCGATTATTGCTTTTATATGATATTTTTGAGCAACAAGTTTTGCCCTAAAACTCTTTCCTGTTCCAGACGGACCATAAAATGCGAAAACTTTGATTGCTTTTTGCTTTAATCCAAAAACTTCTCCAAAACTCATACAAAAATTATAATTCCTGAGGTAATTTTATCAAGCACGTATCTAAAATTGAAACAAAATTTTCTCCAAGAGGACAGATTATTTTTTGCGGTATGCCAAGAGAATTTTCCGGGAGAATTAAAGTCCAGGCGTGTAAAAAAAGTGTCTGCTTTTCGTTTATTTTTTGTGCTCCGTAGGCAGTGTCTCCTAAAAGTGGATGTCCATGAAAAGCACTTGAAGCCCTGATCTGATGAGTTCGGCCGGTTTTTATATTGAATTTTACAAGCGTTACACTTTTTTTTAAGTAAGTTCCGTGCGCTAAAGGAATTGCCTGAGTTATGCTTTCTTTTGAATTTTCGTCATTTGAATTTACTTTTACTGTATGAAAAGTCTTTATTTTTTGACTCTCATCTTCTTTTAAAATTTTATCTGTCCACAATTGAGGTTTTTCGAGAGTGCCTTCTACGAGAGCAAGATAGTTTTTTTGAATTTTGTGTTCGCGTACAATTTGAGAAAACCACTGTGCGCCTTTTAAATCTTGGCTGAATGCAATGATTCCAGTAGTTTTTTTGTCGAGCCGGTGAAGCGGGCCTGTTTTAAAAGAAAGGCTTGTTTTTTTTGAATTAAAAAAATCGTAATCCTTTTGAACAAGTTCATTTAAGGAAGTTTCACCAGCATGGGATTTTTGAACACTTAAATCATAAGGTTTGTTTATAAAGACAAGACTTTGATTTTTAAAGATTATCCATTCGACAGGCAAAGGAGAAGCTTCGTTTGCTTTTTCTTCTTTTTTGTGGAAATCACTTTTTAACGTAAGAAAATCTGCAATGCAAATGTCATCGCCAGAAGTGATTCTGTATTCGCCCTTTTGTTTTTTGCCGTTTACTTTTATTAAACCGCTTCGAATAGCCTTGTAAAGCCCGGAAAGATTTTCTTCAGAGAGCAGGTTACGTACAATTTTGTCTAATCTTCTGCCGTTATCATCTTTACCGGCAGAAAAATGTATAAATTCCATAAAGGAGCATTATACCACCTAGACAAAAAAACGTATACGAATAAAATATTGCGTATGTTTAAAGTTTTATGGGAACAGATTTCTTCTCTTATTTCTTCGCCAACTTTTTTAGCCTGCGTTTTCAGCTGGTTTCTGGCTCAATTCTTAAAAACACTCATAAAACTCTTTGGTGGAAAAATTCACAGCGTAAAAGAACTTATTGAACTTTTAATCTGGCGTACCGGCGGAATGCCTTCGAGCCACAGTGCTTTGGTTGCCTGCCTTTGTACCTGCGTCGGAATAAAATCCGGAATAAACTCTGACGTTTTTGTTCTTGCATTCTGCTTTTTTATGGTTACAGTCCGCGATGCTGTCGGAGTAAGAAGGGCAAACGGAATCCAGGCAAACATGATTAACAGAATTGGTAACCTGTTAAAAGATCAGGGGCTGGTTCAGGAATATAAAAACCTTAAGGAAGTTCAGGGGCACAGCCCGATGGAAGTAATCATTGGTTCAATTCTTGGTTTTTTTGTCGGCATCGGTTTTCTTGTTTTATAGACTGCAATGAAGTATTCAAAAAAACTCATTTTCTCCGCCCTTATTTTTCTTATTTCTGTTCTTGCGTCGTTTTGCTTTCATACTGTTCCAGAAAGTCAGTTATGGAAAGGTTATAAAATTCTTTATGTAAAATCAGAAAAACTTTCAGAAGAAAATATTTATTCAATCCTGTTAAAAAATAAATGCACTGATGTTGTAAGCCGGGTAAATCAGAAAATTCCGATTTCTTCAAAAATGGCGCCAGTTCAGGTTCAGGGCAAAACTTCTTATCTTTTTACACGCGACAATTTTTTTACAGACAAATCAAAAGAATTTTTTGTCTTTTATGTTCCAGATAAAAACACTCAAAATTTAGCAGATTCCGTTTTAGAAATAAAAGGCTATCCACAGACGACGGTTTCTACCGACAGTGGAAGTGTTTTTCCGTGGATTTGTCCGGTTGTAGCCATTATTTTTGCAGGAATCTTAATTTACTTAGCAGGCAAAAAACTAAATCTTATTCTTGTCTTTATTCCGCTTATTTTATTGAGCCTTTGCCGGCCGTGGTATACGGTTTGTGCTGCGATTTGTCCAGCGCTCTTTGCAGATTATCTTTTACTAAAGATTTATAAACGAAAGGGACTTTTTAACGATTTTACAAACGGAATTTTTATTCTTCCGCTTGTAGTTTTGCCTCTGCTGGTTCTCTTTTTTTCTTCTCCTTTAAGCGCGTTTTTATTTGCCCTTAATTTTTGTGGTGGCTGGGCTTTATTAAGACTTTACGAAGAGGTTTATTCTCTTATTTTTTTGAATTCAACTGACACAAAATTCAATTTTGTATATATAAAAAATTCTTCTGCAGTAAAAACCGTAAACAAAAAAACCGTAATTCTGCTTGCTTCTGTTTTTGCCTGCACGCTAATTCTTTTTGCTTTTTCTTCTGTTTTTAGAGGGATTTCTGCTCCGACAGATTCTTCTGTGCGTCCGTTTCTTCCAGGTCCATTAACTCAAAAAACAAATTCAACTGACTCATTGCCTGATTTGAATGATTTTATGGACTGGAGCTGGCAGACAGTTTCTTTTCCTTTTAAAAAATTGAATTCTAACAATAACGAAAAAAAAGACCTGTTTGGCGAAACTGTTTTTATTCCCGAATACAAAAAAAATGCAGACGGTCTTATTTATAAAAACTCAACAAAGGTTTTAAGCTATGATTCTTCCTTTGTGCGCTCAATTTATGATAAACTTGAAGAAAATGATTATCCTTCACTAGAAAAGCTTATGCTTTCGCAGGGTAAAAATACAACTTACGGATATACAAAAAATACAGGAACAAGTTCAGAAAAAGCGGTTTCTTTTGTTTTAATATTTTTAGCCGCAATTCCTTTAACTTTATGCCTGTATTTTATTGCGAGTAACATAAAAAATGAGACCTATATATAGTTTTCTTTCTGAAGATGCTGGACTGATTACAAAAACTGTAAGCGGTTTTATTCCTTCAACAGCCTTTGTTCCTCTAAAAAAAATCGGGCAGGACGAAGTTGAAATTTTAGTAAAAAGCGGAGACTCTGTAAAAGAAGGGCAGGTTATTGCGCGTGCCACAGATTACTGCGTTCATTCGTCGATTCCGGGAACTGTAGAAAATATTGTTCATTGTGAATTTGCAGACGGAAGCGAAGGCTATGCTGCAAAAATAAATCTTGGTGGAACTTTTTCTTTTACAGGAAAAAAACTTCTTGAACTTGATTGGAAAGACAAGGACAGTTCTACAATCTGTTTTTTATTAAAAGAAAACGGCGTTGTAAATACTTTTTCTAAGCGACAGCCTTTAAACAGACAAATCCAGAATCTTGATAAAACAAGGCAGAGACTGCTTGCCGTAAGACTTTATTCAGAAGATCCGAGTCGCATTACTGACGGCTTTGTAACTGAACATTATTTTGAAAAAATAAAAACAGGTTCTGCGATTGTTGCAAAGGCAATGAATGCAGCAGGAATTCTTTTTGCAAGAGACGTAAATCAAAAAAATCTCGATTTTTCGATTGCAGACTCTAAAATTCCTGTAAGTGATATTGAAATTGATTCAAAAGGCTATCCGAACGGTTTTATTCATGAAATTTCAAGCAAAGCAAAATCTTTATTAAAAAATACACCTTTTGCAAATGCAGGAATCAGGGATTTATACATCGACAGCGTAACCGCCTTAAACGTTTATAATGCAGTTGTCTTAAATAAAAGTCAGATAACGGCAAATGTTCATGTAAGTGGCGACTGCCTTAATGCAGCCTGCGTAATTGAAGTAAAAACAGGAACTACACTCGGAGAACTCGCAAAACAGTCGGGCGGATTTAAAAGGCCTGTCGGAAAAATCATTATTAACGGAAAACTCACTGGAAATTCTGTTGCCGCAATGGATATTCCTGTTTCTAAAGGAGTAAAGTCAGTTGCTTTTATTCCCTTTAATCAGTTACCGGATCAAAAAGAGCAGAACTGCATTCGCTGCGGAAACTGTCTTAAAATCTGTCCGTTAAACCTTTACCCGGAAAGTCTTTTTAGATGTTACAAAAACAGGGATTTTAAAGATTCTTCGTTAGAACTTATTCAAAAAACTGCCGTACTTTGCACAGAATGTTCTCTTTGTAATTCTGTCTGCCCAGCAAGATTGCCTTTAAGCCAGACAATTGCAAAACTAAAAAAAGGAAACTTTGATGAAAAATAAAATATCAATAACGTTAAAACCTTTTACTTTTTTATTTTCTTCTTCAAAAACAAATTCTCTTTTTATATTGTTTTTTTTATCGCCACAGATTTTTATGCTGTTTTTAACAAAAAGCTGGTCAAACCTGCTTATTATTTTATTAACTACGATTGCAGGTCTTGGGGCAGAATTTTTTGAAAAACTCTATAAAAAAGACAAAACTGAATATCACTTTATTCTTGCAATAATCCAGGGATTATTGACCGGGCTTTTTTTGCCGGCTTCTTATCCGCTGGTTTCTGCATTTTTTATTACTTTTTTTGTAACTATAACCGCCCGCTTTTTTATAGGAGGCTTTGCAGACAACTGGATAAATATTCCCTGCCTTGCAGTCTGTGTCTGCTGGCTTACAGGAGCAGCTTTTTTTCCAGATTATCAGATTACGCATGAAATTCTCCTTTCTAAAAATCCAGCTCTTTCTTTAATTCAAAATGGAACTTTTCCAATGAATGCCCTCGACAGCAGAATTACAGCTTCCTTAAACAGAACTGTTTTTTCTTTTTTTGGTGTTTCGATTCCTGACGGATATATTTCTCTTTTTTGGGATTCTTCTTCAGTTATTCCGGCATTCCGCTTTAACTTTATAACACTTGTAACATCAATAATTTTAATTTCTCTCGATGTTATAAAAGCTTTTATTCCAGCAGTTTTTGTCTTAGTTTATTCACTTTTAATTTACTTTGTTTCTCCTTATTTTTACGACTCAACAATACACGGCGACCTGCTTTTAGGACTGTGCACGAGTGGACTTTTGACTGCAACCTTATTTTTGCTTCAGTTTGCAGGGACAACGCCACTGACTTTAACAGGCAAACTTGTTTATGCCATACTTGCAGGAATTTCTGCCTTTTTAATAATTGGAGCAGGGACTTCGCCGGCAGGTGCTGTTTTTACGATTTTATGCATGAACGTTATAAGCCTTTTTATTCAGCATATTGAACATATTGTAGAATTACACAGAACTAAAACTCTTCTTTATGCGCGCATAAAAGAAATGGAAGAAGCTTAATTTTGAGTAACTGATTTTTTATAGTTTTTTAACTTTTGACTTTTGATTAAATGATTTTTTGGAGGAATAAATGCTTAGCGAAAAGAATAAAACGCTCTTAATAAAATTCGGAATTCTTTTTGGAGCATTTGTCGTTGTGTCAGCAATTCTTGTCAGCATGAGTTTTTTGAGCAGAGGATTTAAAAAATCTGCCTTAAAAGCAAATGTTGAACAGACTTTAGAAAATTATGCGCCAGGAGAATACAAACTAGGCAATTATGTTGAATTAAAATCGCAGATTTCAAACGATTCTGCTGTTTTTGAATGTTCTACATCTAAAAAAAATTCAACTAAGCTTTATGCAATAATTTTAAGAATTTCGACACTTGCAGGCTCAACGCCAGCCGTTTTTATATGTTCACAATATTCCTGCGACTTTGCAGGTTTTGCCATAGAAAATGGAAAAGTGAGCAAACTTTTAAATCCGGATTTTAAGGAAATTCATATTGACTACTGGCAGAACGCTCTTCCTAAAATTTTAATGAATGCGGGGCTTTTTAATGACTAATTGCAATAAACAAATTACATTTTTATGTACTTCTCTTGCTCTTCTTCTTCCGTTTCCAGGAAGAATTGCCTTTGGAATTTTTGCCCTAGTTCATTTTAATGTCTGTGTTATTCTTTTAACTCTTATTCTGCATGCGATAAAAAAATTAGGCTTTGAAAAAATCCGCCTGGGAATCTGTGCAATGGAATTAGTTGCACTTACAATTTTGTACAAACAACTTATTGCAATTTTATGTCCGATAGCCTCTCTTACCCTCGGATTTTCGCTTTATTTAAGCGCAGCTTCTAGCGTTAGTGTTGTTTTATTGAATTTTCATAATAAAAATTCAATAAAAGCAGATTGTCTTGAAAAATTCACAAATGCAGTTTATATCTCTGCATTTGTGCTTATAATCTATGTTCTCCGGGACATTTTAGGTTTTGGAACAGTTTCTTTACCTGCCTGGAAGAATCTTTTTATCGTAAAAATTCCTGTATTATTAAATCAAACTTCGTTTACAGACTTTTTTGCAACAATTCCGGGTTGTATGCTTTTAATAACTCTTGTTTTTTTTGCTTATACAAAGCTTTTGGGAGAAAAAAATGCTTAAAATTATTTTCTTTTATCTTTTTTCAGGCTCTCTAGTTTTGTTTTACGGACTTGGTTTAGACCAGGAACTGACATTAAAGAAAAACGTTTTAAGTTGGCTAAAAAACATTTTAAAAACGCTTTTACTTACGGTTTCGACAACTTCTCTAACATATTTTTTTAACAAATTTGTTTTATTAAGCCTTGGAGTAGAAGAAATACTTCCGTTTATTATGGCTCTCTTTTTTGCAGGAATAACTTTTGGACTAAAACTAATCTTTAAATCAAATTATTTTTCGCTTTCTGAAGAATTTATAATTCCTTTTTTAATTATTTTAGTCAGTTTAAGCGAAGGATTTTCGTTCTTGAGCACAATTTTAGTCTGTGTCTGCTGTGTTTTTTCTTTTTATCTTTTTATGATTTTAGTTTTTTCAATCAGAAAAAGATTTTCGTTGTACCAGAAAGATTCAGGCTTAAAACCTTTTTATATTTTACTTTTAAGTCTTGCCGCTGTTTTTGTTGCAATATATGGATTTAATTCTTCGTGGCTGATGCTCGGATTAAAATCATAAAAGAAAAATAAAAGTTTTTATAAAAAATATCCGGCATTTTTAAAACCTGCGTTTTTGCTATTTCATTTTTTACTGTTTTTGATGTAGACTGTTAGAACGCTTTTTTTAGTATAAGGGGTTGAATGTGAAAGTTTTAAATTTTTGCTTTTCTTTAACGGCAAATTCAACGGTGCTTTCTACTTCTTCAACTCCAGAACAGCAATATCAGAAAGTTTACAAAAAAATAATTTCGTTTTTATACCAGAATCCAGAATGTAAAATGAGTTTTTCTTTTTCAGGTCCGCAGCTTGAGTGGTTTGAAAAAAAACATCCTGAAATTTTACAGATTTTTAGAGAACTCGTTGCAAGAAAACAAGTTGAACTTTTAGGCGGAGGCTATTACAATCCGGTTTTTCCGTTTTTAGCTCCGGTTGACCGTTCCGGCCAGATTGAACTTCTTACGGCAGAATTAAGGCGAATTACAGGAAAAAGACCGCGGGGACTTTCTATTTTAAGTTCTGTCTGGGACAATTCTTTAATTCCGTGCTTTCAAAACTGCGGAATGGAATGGATTCAATTAGATTCTTCACTTATTCAGGAAAAAAACATTTATTATCTTCCGCTCATTTTAAGTGAACAGGGAAAAATTATGAAAATTCTTCCTGCTTACAGAAATCTTGATTCAACAAAAACTCCGGAAGAATATTTAAAAGACATTTTTAATAAGATTGAAGAAAAAACAAAAGACGACGAATACTCTTCTTACGTAAGCGAAAGAACAATTTTAGTTAATCTTGAACTTGAAAAATGCGAAAACATTGTTTCAAATGGCTGGCTTGAATCTTTTTTTAAAACCGTAAAAGAAAAGTTTAGCGAAAACGTAAAAATCTGCCTTCCTACCGAATATATCCACAAAGCCCAGGACTTTGTTCCTTCATTTATTGCAAGAGGAATCCGCGACGATGTAGCAAAATGGGCAGACAAGCCATACGAACAGACACAAAAAGAAGGCGAAGTTCCTGTTTTAATAAACAATTTTCTTTTAACTTACAACCGTTGTCGTTCTCTTTACAATCGTGAACTTTATATTTCAATGCTTATTTCTAACTGCCACGGCGACAAAGCCCGAAAAAACTGTGCACGTTCTTCTTTATGGAAGGCCCAGGCAGGAGAAACGATTTTGTGCTCGCCTGAAGGAATTTTTGCTGACAATGAATTAAGGCAGAATGCTTATAAAAACCTTACAGAAGCAGAAAAATTTGTTCGGGACGCAGCAGAATTTAAAGAATCAGTAACGAGTTTTGACTACAACGCAGACGGACACAATGAATACATCTGCTCGATGGAAAAATACACAGCCTGCATAAGCAGAAGATCCGGCCAGGTAAAAGAACTGAACATTATCCATAACAGTGGAAACTATGCTGACAATTTGCGCCGGATTAAAAAATTTGACGGAATAAACGACGACTACGAACGGGGACTTTTTGTTGACCACATCTTTAGTAACGAAGAATTTGAAGATTACAAAAAAGGTCTTGAAAGTGGAGACGGTGTTTTTTCAAAGGTTTTATTTAAAGAACAGGAATTTAACGGATTAAAACGAGAAATAAAAATAAGAGGCGAAGGCACATATTCTCTTTTGAATCTTCCGGTAAGTTTAAAAAAGCGATATTCGATTAATTCAAATGGATTTACGGTTCAGTATATTTTAAAGAATGAAGGACCGATTCCTTTTAGCGGAACATTTGCAGTTGAATCAAATTTTGCACAAATGGATTTTTCTTCTCCAAAGACAAGTTCCTATAAATTAGATTTAATTTCTGCGGAAAACGGACTTTCTTACGAACCTGGTCAAACCGAAGTAAGTTTGAATGAAGTTTCTTTTATGCAGATTACAGACCTTTCTAACAATGTTTCTTTTGTTTACGAACCAAATGAAGAAGCAGGAATTGCATGCAGAACCCTGTATTTAAAACGTCCGACAGTAACTTCTCCACAGGCGCAGATTTCTGAAAACACATTTGTAGCTTCTCTTTACTGGAAAGTTGACCTTGCCGCCGGAATGGAAATGGAAAAAACAATCAATTTTTCAATCATAATTCCAAAAAAACGCCGGGCAAAGAACAGCTGATTGCGTTGAGCTTTCGCGTTAAGGATTTTTGCGTGCAAGCGTTAAGGATTTTTGCGTGCAAGCACGCTGCGAGTTTGCGTTGCAAACTCTTTATTTACGTGTGCGCTAAAGCGCACGGCTTAACGCTTTCGCGTTAAGGATTGTAGTGGCGCCGAAGGCGTTGCGTAGCAATGTAGGCGCGTTAGGCGCCGGAACCACGGAAAGCCTGACCGACGCTTTAGCGGCGGGAACGCCCGAATTAAAAAATCCAAAAATTCAATCATTTGTATAAGAGCTTGAAATTTACTATAATTTTGCTCTATGAAAAATATAAAGACTAAACGGCTTATCACTTCGGCTTTGCCTTATGTAAACAATATTCCGCACCTTGGAAACCTTATCCAGATGCTTTCTGCAGATGTTTTTGCGCGTTTTTGCCGTTCACGCGGTTATGAGACGATGTATGTTTGTGGAACTGACGAATACGGAACTGCGACTGAAACAAAGGCCCTGCAGGACAAAAAAACTCCACGCGAACTTTGCGACTATTATTACAAGATTCACAAAGAAATTTATGAATGGTTCAATATCGCTTTTGACAAATTCGGACGCACTTCCAACGAAGAATGCACTCAGATTACTCAGTCAATTTTTAACGACCTGGACAAGAACGGCTTTATAAAAGAGCACACAAGCCAGCAGCTTTTCTGCCCAAAATGCAATATGTTCCTTGCCGACCGCTATGTTGACGGAACATGTCCTAAATGCGGAGCTACAGACGCAAGAGGAGATCAGTGCGACAGCTGCGGAACTCTCCTTGACCCGACTCAGCTTTTACAGCCTAGATGCCACACCTGCGGCTCAACTCCGGAAGTAAGGGAGACAAAACATCTTTACATTGACCTTCCTTCAATCGCTCCAAAACTTGAAGAATGGATGCAGGAGACAAGCGTAAAAGGAAAATGGGCTGCAAACGCAATCCAGATGACAAAGGCCTGGATCCGCGACGGCTTGAACGAGCGCGCAATTACACGCGACTTAAAATGGGGAATTCCTGTTCCAAAGGCAGGCTACGAAAACAAGGTTTTCTATGTCTGGTTCAACGCACCGATCGGTTATATGTCGATCACAAAACAGCTTGAAGACGAGCTTAAGGCTCAGGGAAAGCCTGGCTTTGACTGGCGAAAATGGTGGCTTCCTTCTGAAAGCACAGAAAAGTTTGCCGACGACGAAAATATCGAGCTTTTCCAGTTTATCGGCAAAGACAATATTCCGTTCCATACTGTTGTTTTCCCTTGCTCTGAAATCGGAACTGGCAAAGACTACACAAAACTCTATCATATGTCTTCGACAGAGTTTTTGAACTATGAAGACGGAAAGTTTTCAAAGTCGAAAGGTGTCGGAGTTTTTGGCTCGGACGCAAAAGAAAGCGGAATTCCTGCTGACGGCTGGAGATTCTACATTTACTACAACAGACCAGAAAACCAGGACTACCAGTTTACATGGAAGGATTTTCAGGAAAAATACAATAAAGAGCTTATCGGAAACCTCGGAAACCTCGTAAACCGCACGCTTTTATTTATCAATAAAAATTACGGTGGAAAAATTCCTGAAGGAAAAAAAGACGAGGCATTGTGGCAGCAGGTGATAGAAAAAGAAAAGAAGGCGACGGAGCTTTTGGAATGGGCTGAGCTTAAAGACGCCCTCCACGTTATTCTTGAAATTTCTGACCTTTGCAACAAGGCTTTCCAGAGCGCAGAGCCGTGGAAGGCAATCAAGGAAAACAAGGAAGTTTCTGACAATGTTCTCTACAATCTTGCCTATGTTATTAAAGACCTTATGATTCTCCTTGAGCCTTATCTTCCGACATACACTCAGGTTGTCGCAGGCTATCTCGGAAAGAAAATTCATTCTTCTACATTCGCTTGCCCTTGTGTTGAGCCTTGTCTTAGCTGGGACGACCTTGGAAAAATGGAAGGATTGAGCACGATTTCTGAAACTTCTGTATTCTTTACACCGCTCGACAACAAGACTGTAGACGCTTTCCGCGCAAAATTTGCAGGAAAGAAAGACGACAGCGAAAAGAAAGACAAAAAAGAAAAAAAGCAGCAGAAAAAAGCAGAACCAAAACCAGTCCTGACTCCAGAACAGCAGATTGAATTCTTCAATAAAAACATTGAGCTTCGTGTTGCAAAAATTATTGACGTAAAGCCGAATCCGGAAGGCGAAAAACTTTATATCGAAACTCTCGACGACGGAAGCGGAAAACCGCGCACAATCCAGTCAGGGCTTAGAATGTACTTAAAGGAAAGCGATCTTCTTGGAAAGCACGTTGTAATAGCTGCAAACCTTGCGCCACGCAAAATGCGCGGAGTAGAAAGCTATGGAATGCTTTTGGCAGGCGACTACAAGGACAAGGACGGCAAAGACTGTGTTGAAGTTCTCGACGCTTCGTGGGCAGAGCCTGGAACAAAGGTTGTTCTCGAGGGCGCAGACGAAAATGTGGCTAAAAAAGAAGAAATTACAGGCAACGAATTCTTTAGTGTAAATATCAACGCTGTAAACGGCATTGTTGAAATTGCAGGAAAAAAACTTCTCGCTTCTCAAAAAGAAATAAAGACTGTAAACGCAGTTAATTCACAGATCGGCTAAAAATTTTTATGAAACGGGTTTAGAGATTCTTATCAAGAGCTTTAAGCCCGTTTCAATTCTTTTTTAAATCTAAAAACGGCTGATTTTTGCGCAACATAAAAAAACACTATGGCTATTGAAGTTTACATTTTTGACTGTGACGGCGTTATTATTGATTCTGCCGAGGATATTGCAGATTCTGTAAATGCGTCGCTAAAACAAAGCGGCTATTGGACTGTTCCTCTTGAAAAAATAAAGGAATTTGTCGGAGACGGAACAGAAAAACTTTTGCTGCGCTCTCTTAAATTCTCCACAAAAAACAAATTTGACGAAAATTCAAGCTACGGAAAAGAAAGTTTTGACAAAATCCTAAAATTCTATCTTGAATATTATTATTCGCACGCAGTTGAAAAAACTCATCTTTATGCCGGAATAAAAGAGCTGTTGCGTGTCTTAAAATCAAAAGGAAAAAAAGTCTGCCTTCTTACAAACAAGCCTCAAAAAATCGCCGAGGTAATCTTAAACAAACTTGAAGTCCTTGAATATTTTGACTTTATAACTGGCCCTGATACCTTAGACGAAAACGGAAACAAAATCCCAAAAAAGCCAGAGCCGGACGGGTTAGCCTACAGTGTAAAAAAAATAAACGAAAAGTACAAAACTTCCTACAACGCTAAAAACGCAATAATGTTTGGAGACAGCGCGCAGGACATAATCGCAGGAAAAGCCTTTGGATGCACGACTGTTGCCTGCCGTGGCGGAATCGGAAACACAAAGCTTTTGCTTGAACAGAATGCCGACCTTTGTTTTTCTGTCGCAAGTGAAGCAGAAAAGTTTATCGACATTCTTTCTAAAGACGACGCCCTTACAGAAATTGAAAAATACGCAATGAAAAACGAAGTGCCTGTCTTACAGGACGAAGGAAGCGGTTTTATTGCAGATTATATCAAAGACAACAACGTAAAAACGATTCTCGAAATAGGAACTGCGATTGGAACTTCTTCAATCCGCTTTGCAAAGCTTAGAAAAGACATTCATGTAACGACGATTGAAATTGACAAGGCGCGATACGAGCAGGCTGTAGAAAATGTAAAAAACGCAGGGCTGGAAAGTCAGATAACTTTGCTCTTTGGAGACGCGCTCACCGCAGATATTACTGGAAGTTTTGACCTTATTTTTATTGACGCGGCAAAAGCGCAGTACATCAATTTTTTTAACAGGTTTTCTCCATTGCTTTCTAAAAACGGAGTTATAATAAGCGACAATCTTTCGTTTCATGGAATGGTTGAAGACCTTAGCCTGACGCACAATTACAGCACAATAAAACTTGTAAAAAAAATCAGAAAATATATTGAATTCTTAAAAACAAACGAAGATTTTGAAACTAACTTTTTTAAAATCGGAGACGGAATTTCAATCAGCAGAAAAAAAAATTAGGAAATTCTGATTACTTTTAACCTTCGTTCAAAAGGCAAATCGCAACTGTGCCGAACACATCTCAAAACAATGGCGTTTATTGTTACAAGTTAAAATTTCTGTTAAACTTTGTTCGGTATTTTTATGACAACACGTTTTCAACAGTCTGACTTCTGGCGCGATTTTAAATGCGCTCATGGATGGAATTCCTTTAATACAGATAAAATCAATGTTCTTTACAGAACTTTTTCAAAAGGCCCGTTAAATTTTTCTTTATGCTACGTTCCGATGGCGCCTGAATATAACCCAAAGTCTTTGGTTCCGGGCTTTGCTGAACAGGCAGAAGGGGAAGTTCAATATATAAAAAGCCTTAACGACTTTGCTCAAAAAATAAAACCTAGCCTTCCGAAAAACACGCTTTGTGTGCGTTTTGACATTCCTCTCGACATGCCGACAGTAGAAGTCCGAAACGATTATCTTTTCAGATTGCCAGAGCTTTCAAAAACTGCAAAAGTTGAATTAAAAAAGCCTGCAGCAGACATTCAGCCTCCGGACAGCACTTTTCTTGACCTTTCATTAACGCAAGACGAGCTTTTAGCGAACATGAAGAACAAGTGGCGATACAATATCCGCTATGCGCAAAAACATTCTGTAAAGGTAAGGGCAGTTACCGCAAGTTCGCCGGATTTTGAAAAAGACTTAGACTCATTTTATTCTCTCTACAAAGAAACCGCCGAGAGGGACGGAATAGGGCTGCATCCGCTTTCGTATTATAAAGACCTTTTAGTGCGCGGAGAAACTTCAACTGGCACAGACTGCGAAACAAAAATCACTCTTTATATTGCAAATCACGAAGAAGAAGATTTGGCTGCAATCATTACGCTTTTCCAGAAAGACGAGGCAATTTATCTTTACGGCTGCTCTTCAAACAAAAAACGTAACCTTATGCCAAATTACCTTGTTCAATGGACAGCAATCACAGACGCAAAAAACTACGGCTCAAAGATTTATGATTTTTACGGAATTCCTCCGACAGGAAGCGAAAATCATCCGATGCATGGACTCTATCTTTTTAAGACGGGATTCGGCGGAAGAGAAGTTCACCGGCCGGGAAGCGTTGATATTCCGCTGAGACGTTTTTACAGGCTCTATGTTTTTGCGGAAAACCTTCGCGCGTTCTGGCACAAAAAAGTAATGAAGAAAATCAGGGGAAGATAATAATTTATGGAAGCATTTGTTTTAGGCTGCGGAGGCATGATGCCTCTTCCTTACCGCCACTTAACTTCAGTTTTGCTAAGACGAAAAGGCGATTTATTTTTGTTTGACTGCGGAGAGGGAACCCAGGTTTCTCTAAAAAGACTGAACTTAAAATGGAAAAAGATTGACGCGATTTTTATTTCGCATACTCATGCTGACCATGTTACGGGCCTGCCTGGAATTTTAATGCTCAATTCCCAGGTAGAACGAAAAGAGCCACTTTACATTTACGGACCTCCAAAAATAAAGGAATATGTAGAAACAAGCAGAAGCGTTCTTGACATGTACATAAACTATCCGATTATCGTAAAAGAAATTACAGCTCCGACAGTTGTTCACTCAGGAGACGGATTTTATGTAAGGGCTTTTCCTTTGCAGCACACAAAAACCTGCGTAGGCTACACACTCGAAGAACTCGACAGACCGGGAGAATTCAACGTAGAAAAGGCTCTTGCACTTGGACTAAAGCCTGGTCCTGTTTTTGGAAAACTGCAGAAAGGCGAGACAGTTGTTCTTGAAGACGGAAGGACAATAAAACCAGAAGATGTAATGGGCGAAAAACGAAGCGGAAGAAAATTCAGCTTTGTGACAGACACTCTTTATCTTCCGTCGATTGCAAAGGAAGTTCAGGGAAGCGACCTTTTAATCTGTGAAGGAATGTTTGCCGACGACTGCGAAGACCAGGCAAGAGAAAAAAAGCACATGACAAGCCGCCAGTCTGCGACTATTGCCCGGGATTCTGCCTCAAAGAGAATGGCGATGATTCATTACAGCCCGCGTTATACAGACAAGGAACTGTCAGTTTTGCTTGAACAGGCACAGCAGGTTTACCCGAATGCAGAACTCACTCATGACAGAATGCATTTTGAAATTCCTTTTGAAGACTGATTTAACATGATAAAGTTAGAAAATTTTACAAAGGTTTACGGCAATTTTACGGCTTTAGATAAAATTAACTGCACGTTCGAAGATAATCTTATTACAGGAATTTTAGGGCCAAACGGAGCAGGAAAGACAACCTTATTAAAAGCAATTTGTGGACGTCACTGTGCTTCAGATGGAAAAATTCTTGTAACTACAAACCAGGGGGCAGAAATTGACGCTAGCGAAGAAATTCAAAAAATCCGGAATCTTACAGGCTTTGTCCAGGAAGCAGCGGAGTTTCCCGGCGAATATACAGTAAAAGAATTTTTAACTTTAGTATGTGAACTTCATAATTATCCTAAAGAAAATATTGAAGAATGTATAAAACTTTTTTCGCTGAATGATGTTTTATATAAAAAGACAGGAACTCTTTCTAAAGGTTATAAAGAAAGACTGAACTTTGCCCAGGCATTTGTCTATAAACCGGAAATTCTTGTTTTAGATGAACCTGCAAGCGGATTAGATCCACAGCAGATAATAAACATGAGGCAAAGTGTAAAACTTTTGGCAAAGACTCACACGATTATTCTTTCTACGCATCTTATGCAGGAAGCTGAAAGCCTTTGCGACAAAATTATTATTCTCAACCATGGAAAGATTCTTGCCAGCGGAACAATAGAAGAGATTTTATTAAAAACAAAATGCAGCAAACTAGAAGAAGCTTTTTTTAAGCTTATTCAAAATTCTTAAAAAAACTGCGAAAAAAATTAAAAAATATGAACAAAGCACTTTATAAACATTCACTTTATTCTTTTTTTATAGATCCTCTTTTTTACGCATGCTCGGCAGTTACCATTTTTTATACTGCCTTTATGTTTTTTTTTGCAAACAGATTTTTTTCGATAGAAAGCGGTTCTACAAGTTTAACGCCTTTTTTTAACGCAATTGCAGGAATTTCAATTTTAACAATTCCGCTTTTAACATTCCGTATCCGCTACTTTATAAACGAGGACTCAATTCCAATTTCAGAAACCAGACGCTTTTTTACGCTTGCTTTTTCTGTTTTTACAGTCTGTGCAATTCCTCTTATTCTTCTTTCTGCAATTCCAGTTTGTGTAAGCTTTTTTGGAAGTGTTGACGCAGGCCAGGTTTTTACTGGATATTTTTCTTTATTTTTCTATTTTTTTACTTCGATTCTGCTTGTTCTGTTTTTATTTTCTGCTTTTAAAACTTCTAAAAGTACACTGAGCATTCTTTTTAGTGTAGTTATTTTATTCTGCTTTAATTTTATACATATAATTCCTTCGTTTTTAAAAACGAACGACAGTTTTTCTTTATTTTTACAGAAAATAAGTTTTGCATGGCGTTTTAATTCTTTTTCAAAGGGAATTTTTGATTCGCGCGACCTTGCTTTTTATGTTTTAACTTCAATTATTCTTCTCTTATTGTGCGTTTTTTTTAAATTCAAAAAAACTGAACGAAAAATAAATAAACTTACGGTTTTTCTTTTTTTGCTTACTTTCGTTTTTTCAGGAATTTCTTTAGACAGGCTTTACTTCAGACTCGATTTTACAAAAGACAAAAGATATTCAGTTTCCCCCGTAAGTCGTCAGCTTTGTTCAGCCTTAGACAATCCATTAAGAATTACATATTTCCGTTCAAAAGAATTAAGGCAATTCTATCCGCAGACTCAGGACGTAAGCGAATATCTTACAGCCTTTGCTTCTTCCAGCAAAAATATTTTTTTTACAGCAGAAAAAGCAGATCCGCAAAAACTTGAACGCTTAAATATCGCAGGAAGGCAGATGCGCTCTCAAAATTCAACAAAGGTTGAATACAATTACGTTTATTCTGCAATTTTGCTTCAGTATCTCGATAAGTCGGCAATTATTCCATTTGTAATTTCTACAAAAAACTTAGAATACGACTTGACCCAAAGAATACAGCAGCTTATTACAGGTTATGAGCGCAAACTCTACGTTATTACAGGAAATGATTTTTCTTTGGAAGACGATTATTCTTATGTTGCGCCCTGGCTTTCTGCACGTGGTTTTTCTGTTCAAAACCTTCCGTTATCGCAAATTACGACAGTTTTGGATCATATTGAAAGTTCTAAAGCAAAAGATACGGAAATTTTACTTTTAGGCTCTTCAAATTTAACTTTGGAACAATGCCAGTCTATAAAAAATGCTGCAGAAAACGGCTGTGCCTTATTTGCAATGACTTCGCCTTATACCGTAAACATAAAAGATGAATGGAAGGTTAGTTCTAAAACAAATGAGGCATTTTTAAGAGTATTAAACGGCTGGGGAATCAGCTTTGACAACAGTCTTGCACAAGACCTTTCAAATTTTCCGCTGACATTAACTTCTGGAGAAGGCGTAAACACAACATACAAAACAATGAATTATCCGCTTTGGATTTCTGTTCTTCCACAAAACGAAGCTTTTGAAGGACTTATTGTAAGCTGGGCAAGCCCGATAAACTGCTATCTTGATGCAAAACCGCTTTTACTTACAAGCCCTTATGCGTGGAAGCAAAACAGTTCAAATGACAGTTCTTCTCCATTTTTAATTGACCCGTTTAACCTCGCACAGACAGCACAGTCAGCAGGAACTACAAACCGGACATTAACTCTTGCAGCAATAATCCAGAACGAAAAACTGAATGTTGCCGTTATTTCTGACCAGTTCTTTTTAAGTTCACTCATGACAGGCTTTACGAGCACTTCTGAACAGGGCGATTTTAGAAATTATGACTGGACAGCCAGCATTCTATTAAAATTACGCGGAGAAGAAAAAATTGCACAGTTGATGCAAAAAACTTCTGTAAATAATTCACTTTATAAAATCGTAGACGAAATCTCTTTCTTAAAAGCAAAAAAAATTGTTCTGGCAGTTAATTTTATAGTTTTACCGCTAGTCATTCTTTTAACAGCCCTTGCTTTTATTTTTATAAGAAAGCGGTGTAATAGCCAAAAGGTCGAGATGCAATAAAATAAATTAGGCATTTGAGCATTAAAAAAAATCGAACTTGAGAATAACAGGAAACAAAATGAAACAGAAAAAAATAAATCTATTTTTGACATTTACAACAATATTTTCGTTTTTGCTTTTTGTTTTTTCTTTTTTTAATGTGAATAAAACAGAAAACAAAGCTATAAAATCAGCCCTGGTAAATCCTTCTTACAGCGAAAAAATAAAGACTGTAATAATACAAAATCCTCAGGAACTTTTAACACTAAGAAAGCAGGAAAACTACTGGACCTGCGAAAAAAGCGGAATTTATACTTTTGCCGACACAAAGAGTATAGAAAAGTTTACATCTTATCTAACAAAAATAAGAAATATGTATAAAATTTCAGACAGTAAAGATGCAAAAATTGACTTAAAACTAACGGAAGATAGCGCAACAATTATTACGATCATTGACGAAAACTCAAAAATTCTTTCCAGACTTTATTTTGGCAATGACGATGCATTAACTTCAAGAATCACTGTCACTACAGAAAAAGGAAAAATCTGTTACGAAACCCAGGATGATTTTTCGCCATATTTAAAAACAGACTTAAACTTTTGGGCAATTCCAGAAATCTTTTTTGCAATAAAAAATCCTTCAAACTTAAAGCTTTCGGTTTCTGATCTGCATACTTTTCAAAGCTTAAGGCACGGAAAAATCTTTGAATCCGCATCGCTTCCTGTTAACGCACAGTTTGTAAAATCAATAACACTTTACGGCCAATATGATTCTTCCCAAAGAATCGACTTTTACGAATACACAGCCAGACAGGAAGAAGGAAAACACTATCTTTATACGCTGACAGTTGAACCACAGATTTTTTACAATAATGCGATTTTTGAATTGAGCAGCTGGACTTACGACAAAATCAAAGAACTGCTGAAATAAAAACCGTAAAAAGATTATAAAAAAAGTGAATTCCGCTAGAAATCCAGATATTTTTAGTTTTAACAAAGAGCAGACGCAAAATTGAACCGCAGATAAGTGCATTAAAAATTCCACAGAGCCCAAGATAGCGGTGCGAAAAAGCAAAAACAATAATCGCAAAAAGTTCAAAAAAAAGGGTGAATTTTTTATCAAAAAAAGAAGAAACAACGTCAGGAATAAAAAAACGGTATAAAAATTCTTCATTAAATGACATAAAACCCAAAGAAAAAAGAAGACTAAGCCAGCCCAAAACCGAAGAAGGAAACAAAACGCCAGAACCTGCAATTTCTCCGCTTTTACGAATTAAAAAAACAGAGAGGGCTTGAAAAACTGCAGAAACCAAAACTAAGATTCCAAAACCAATCAAAATAAGTGAATGTAAAAGCAAAATATTTGTTTTAGGCGAGTTCAGATATTTTTTAGAATAAAATTCAAAATGAATTAAAAACAAAAAAACGCAGGAAATAAACATTCCAACAGAATATGCAGACAGTTTTATTTGTAATAGTTGAATATTTTTTTGTGGACCAACAAAGAGAGGCGGAAGAATAAAAATAAAAAAAACAAAAAGAATTTCTATGGTCGAAAGCAATTTTTTCATTTAAAATGTATAGTATTATAAAAAGCGAGAGTAAAAAAGTGGGTTATGCATTTTTTATAATTATCATAGTAGCTGTAATTTTTATACGATGCCTGGTTGTTTATGAAGATGTAATAAAATTCTTTACGACAGGAAATGATAACGGTTTTAAGTTTAAGGAAAGTTACGTTCTGTGGAAGCTTGCAAAATTTTCAAAAGTTCAGGAACCGATTTCACTTTTTATTTCTGTTCCGTCGCTAAATAATGCTATTTCAACCCTTATTGCAGATACAAGAAGACGCGGTGTTGAAAATACCGATAAAGTTCAGAATTTTCTTACAAAACTCTACAAATTCCGCACAGAACTAAATTTAAGACACGAAAACAACAAAGGAATTGAATCTACAAAATATTTACCAAAAAACCAGAAACTTAGAATTATATGCGAAGACACTAAAGGCGTTTTTACTTCCAGGATTTTAAATAACGGCTACGAAATTATAATAAACCTTCCTGTTCAAAATAACATTGCAACTCTCCATAGCGATGACTGGCTAAACAAAAATGTAAGTGTTTATCTTTGGAAAAAAGGCGATGCTGCCTACGTTTTTGATACGCACGTTACAAATGCGGGAGTCTTTAACGGACAGACAGCCCTTTATCTGGCCCAAACAAATAACCTTCTTAGAATTCAAAAAAGAAAATCAGTTCGCTGCGAATGCAGTCTTAATGCAGACATGTATTTTATAAATTCTGCAAATGTAGACTTTAACCTTGTAGAAACAGAGCGCGGATTCAAAGTTGTTCTCGAAGATATTTCCGAAGATGGTGCTATGATTCGAGTTGGAGGCAAAGGAGTTGAAAATGCCCAGATAAAGCTGCAGTTTATGCTCAACGATGTCTTGATTTTGATGTTTGGAATTGTCAGGGCAGTTGAATACAATAAAGAAATAAATCAATCAAGGCTTCATTTTGAATGTGTTCATCTTGAAAAAGAAATGCGAAATGCAATTTTAAGTTTTGTTTATAATATACTTCCACAAAATGAACAGAATATTTTTGATGCCCTCAACGCAACTCAGGAAGACAAAGAAACAGACGAAAAACTTGCTGGTCTTAATAAAGAAGTTGAAGAATTACAGGGAATTTATAAAAATATACAGGAAAATCAGGGAGAACCTCAGATAAATACAGAGATTCAGCCACAGGCACAACAAATAGACACTTATTTAGAAAACGACAGTAATTCAACTGCCTCAAACGATATTTTTATTGATCCGAAAATTGATTTATAAGGATTTTATATGAAAAAATTGATTTTTATTTTTGCTGTTTTATTTATTTTTGCTGCAAATGCAGAAATTTCAGATTCTCAAAAAAAATTTATAAAAGGAAACATTCAGGATAAAACAAGTGCCGTAAAAGAAGCAGAAAATAACGATGCAATTATTCTTCCCCAAAAAAGCATTGATTTTGTTCTTTCTAATGCGCAGGACTTTGCTCTTGACCGTGATTTTTGCGCACTTGCCTTAGCATCTGTTTTAAAACTTCCAAAGGACAGCAAAAACTTAGAAAAGAATTTTAGTGGAATTACAGACGATTTAATTCAACTTTTTACGCTTTTTAATGACGAAACTGTAAGGATTGCAATTATTGATAAATTTGATTCAATTCAAAATTCCAGCGAAAAGGCAAATTTTGTTACTTTGTTGAATAATTACATAAAAAGCCTAAATGCACAGACAAAAGATTCTGCCGTAACAAAAAATGTAATTGAATGTCTTGGCAAAAACGGAAACAACGAATCTTTTGCCTTGCTTTATGGACTTTGGAAAAATAAAATCTGCGAAAATTTTACGAGCGAAGTTGAAAAATCACTTTTAATGCTCACGGATTCTCATATAAATGAATGCATAAAACTCATTTCAAGAAGTTCTGTTAAAGATATTGGAGATTTTTTTAATTTAATAAAGAATTCCCAGGAAATTCACCTTAATTTTAAAGCAGAAATTGCTGAAAATGCACTTTTAGCGACAATTAATAATACAGAAGGTGATTCAAAAAATTCTGCACAGACAATTGCACTTGAGTTAGATGCCCTGCAAACTTTGTCGGATGCACAATGGACGAGAAGTGCTTCTCTTTCTGTTCAATACTTTTTAATTGCAAAAGAGCAGTACAAAAAAAATATTTTAAAAGAAGAACAGTTTATTCAGGTTATAAACTGCATAACAAATCTTTCTTCTCCTGATGCAGCACAGAATCTTTCAAATTACCTTGCAGAAATAAATTCTCTTTCAGAAAAGAATGTCGTTTCTGCTCAGAATGTTGTTCTGGCTGTAATTAATTCTTTAGGAGCGTTAGGAGATAAAACTGCATTTGACAATCTTCTTTACGTTACTTATTTAAATTACTCAGAAGAAATTAAAAATGCAGCAAGAACTTCTCTTGCAAAGCTTAAGTGGTAAAAAAGCAGTTAAAACTAATTCTTTCATTATTTACAGTTAATCCCGTTTTTAGTGCGGCTTTTATCTGTGCAATAATGTTTTACAGTGATTTTATAAAAGTAAAAGACAAAAATACTTTTGTAAGCCTTATTCCTTTTAATCAAATTTACAGAATTGAAGGAAAAATTGTTTCAAATCCAGTAAAATCTTCGACTGGCAAAAACACTTATTCAGCAGACTTTCAGGTAACTCAAGTTTTAGGCAAAAACGGCGCAGAAAGTTCTGCCAAAGGGAATATAAAACTGCTTTTGCCTGCCGAAATGACAGAAAAATACTATCCCGGAAAACTCTTTTCAACGATAAAGCAAAAAAATTGTAAACCTCTTATTTTTGAAACAGGCAATGTCTTTACCTTAAGTGGAAAAATCATACAGGGCGAACTTTTGTTTTTTAAGGTTGAAGATGCCGTTTCGCTTGGTTTTTCAAATAATTTTTATGGCAGAATACAAAAATTGCGTTCATTGTGCCGGATTCAATTTAAAAGACTTATGTACGGCTGGGGAAATGCCGGTGGGTTACTGCTTGCTCTTTTATCAGGTTCAAGAGAATACACAGAACAAATTACTGTTGAAGGTTTTAAAAACGCTGGCCTTTCTCATATTTTAGCCTTGTCTGGCATGCATTTAAGCCTTTTTGGAGGAATTGCTTTTTTATTTGGAAGCGCAATTACCAGACGCAGCGTTGCAGATTTTTTACAGTTAAGTGCCGTTATTTTTTTTGTCTGGTTTGCAGGGCTTTCGCCTTCGCTTTTTAGGGCAATGGTCAGTTCGTTTATTGTTTTTTGTAATTCACTTTTAAGAATGAGCCGTTTTAAGGGGCTTACAGTTTTATCAGCAACGTTTTTAATTCATCTTGTAATTTTTCCAGAACATTTAACTTCTCCAGCGTTTATGCTTTCTTATGGAGCACTTGCAGGAATTATGAGCATAGGACAGATTATAAAATTCTTTTTAGGAAAGAGAATTTTTCCAAAAATTTCTTCTGCCTTAAGCGACAGCGCCGGAGCCCAGTTTTTTACAGCCCCAATAACATTAAGCCTTTTTGGAAAACTAATGCCAATCGGAATTATTTCGTCTGTAATCGTAAGTCCTGTTGTAATTTTTTTTCTGTACACGGGTCTTGTTGCAACCCTGCTTTGTCTTTTTATGCCTTTTCTTAGCAGTGGTTTTAATGTTATTATGAACTTCATTTATTCAATTTTAAAAGAAACAGTTTTGTTTTTTGCTCATTTTCCACAAATCAGCATATAAACAAATTAAGGACTCACTTATGCAGCATCCAGACTATAATTCACCAAGCGCATTAAAAACTTTTATGGACGAAAATAATATGGCAATGCAAAAAAAATTCGGACAGAATTTTCTTGTAAATGCAGATGCCAGAAAACGTCTTATCGATACTCTCGATGTCGAAAGCGAAATGTCTGTTTGGGAAGTAGGGCCTGGACTTGGAAGCATGACAAGCGAACTCCTTGAACGTGGCGTAAACCTTACAGTTTTTGAAATTGACCATGGCTTTGCCCGTCTTTTACCTCAGTTTTTTAAGGAATATGAAGAAAGCGGACATTTTACGCTTGTAGAAGGCGATGTCTTAAAAACCTGGCCAAAATTTGCAGAAGGAAAACAGGCTCCAAAAAGATTTTTCGGGAATCTTCCATACAACGTGGCAGCTACGATTATTGCGGACACAATAACCAAAGGCTTTAGATTTGATAAAGCAGTTTTTACAATTCAAAAAGAAGTAGGTCAAAGAATGAATGCGAAACCGGGAACAGACGATTATTCATCTTTTAGTGTTTTGTGTCAGTGGGCTTACGATGTAAAACCTGTAATGGATTTAGCTGGCGGAAACTTTTGGCCGGTTCCAAACGTTGCAAGCAGAGCCGTTCTTATGACAAAAAAAGAAAATTTTCCTTGCTGCAATAATCCTCAGTTATTCTTAAAAATGGTAAGACAGATTTTTGCTCTACGCAGAAAAACATTAAGAAACAATCTCTGCCGTTTTGTAAATGCACAAACCTGCGACGAAGCTCTTAAAATTTGTGGAATTGAACCAACAGTCAGGGCGGAAAACTTAAACCTTCAAAAACTGCTTGAATTGTCCGACGCCTTAAATTCAGTTATAATGAAAGACAATTAAAAAAGAGATTCAAAATGTCTGCAATTAAAGAAAACTTAAATTCAATTTTAAAAAATATTCCAGAAAACGTAAAACTTGTTGCTGTAAGCAAATTTCATCCAGCACAAAACGTAATTGAAGCCATAAATGCCGGGCAAACTCTTTTTGGAGAAAACCGCGTACAGGAAGCCGCTCAAAAATTTGACGAAATCAGACAGCAGGGCTACAATCCAGAACTTCATATTATTGGTTCTTTACAGAGAAACAAGGTAAAAGAAGCTGTCAGAATTGCTTCTATGATTGAATCTGTCGATAGAATCGAACTTCTTGATGAAATCGAAAAACAGTGTTCGAAAATTCAAAAAAACATTGAAATTTTATTTGAAATGCACACCGGAGAAGAAAGCAAGTCGGGCTTTGAGTCAAAAGAAGCTCTTGAAAATGCACTAAATAATTTTGAAAAAGGTATGTATCCTCATATAACTATAAAAGGTTTTATGACGATGGCACCTTTTACCAAAGATGAAGAATTGATTAGAAAGTCTTTCAGAACGTTAAAAGAGCTTCAGGGCGAATTCCAGAAAAAATATCCTGCTTACGATTTTAGTGAACTTTCTATGGGAATGAGCGGAGACTATAAAATTGCAATTGAAGAAGGTTCTACAATGGTAAGAATCGGAACTTCAATTTTTGGAGAACGAGATTATTCTAAATGAATAAATTAAGAAGATTCCTATGTCTGCTGACAGTTCTTGTATTCTCTGCAAATTTTATTTTTGCCGCAGATACAAGTTCTTCTTCAAAATACGATGATATAAATTTTCCTCAGTGGGCAAAGGATTTAAGACGAACCGAAATAATTACCTTTGGTTCGCTTCCGTTTGTAACCTTGTGGACTTCTACAGCTTATGGACTTGCTGTTCAGGGAAGTTTTCATAATCCCTTGGATAAATCTACTTCAAGTTATACAGAAAGCCAGCAAAAACAGATTATGGTAATTGCAGCAGCTGCAAGTTTAGGGCTTGGACTGACTGATTTAATCATAAACTTAATTAGCCGGAATATAAAAATATCAAAACAAAAAAAGGCTGAAAAAGCGATTCTGGTAATTCCATTTAGTGAACAGCAGCACGACAACAATGACAATAAGATAAACATTTATGACCAGGAAAACGAAGAAGATCTTCCACCTCCGGATATTCAAATAGAAAAAACGGAAAAAATTTATTTGATAAAGGGACTAGAAGATGCAGTTTTTTAATGAATCAGTTCCAGAAGATTTTGAAGGAACAGAAAGACTCGATAAATATATTGCCAGCATTCCAAACGGAATGAACCGCTCAAAATTAAAGACGGGCGTTGCAGAAATCCTCGTAAATGGAAAAGAAGCAAAGCTGAATACAAAAGTAAAGGCAAAAGATAAGATTTTTCTTCAATGGGAAGATAAAATTCCAGATGATATTGAACCACAAAATATTCCGTTGAATATTATTTATGAAGATGAAAATGTTACTGTCGTAAATAAAGCTCAGGGAATGGTTACACATCCGGCGGCAGGCAACTGGGATTCAACTCTTGTAAATGCTCTTTTGTTCCATTGGGGAAGAAAGGCAGTTCCTCAGCAAAAAGAGGGTAGCACTGTAAAAACAATCGAAGGTCGCCGGCCGGGAATTGTTCACAGACTTGATAAAGACACTTCTGGCGTAATAATTACGGCAAAAAACCGGGAAACAGAAGAATTTTTAGGAAATCAATTTAAAAATCACAGGGCGCTTTCAAAAATTTATATCTGCATCTGTCAGGGACATCCGCCTGTAAGACAGGGAATTATAAAAACAAAACTTACCCGTGATCCATACGACAGAAAAAAATTTAAGGCTGTAGACTTAGAAAGCAACGGAAAAATTGCAATAACAAAGTTCAAATGCATTGCCTGCTATGGACCTTACAGTTTAATGAAAGTAAAAATCTATACAGGCCGAACTCACCAGATCCGCGTTCATTTAAAATTTATCGGCTGCCCGATTCTTGGAGACAAAGTATATTCAAAGTCAAAAAGTTCAATTTTTGAAAAAGCAGGCTTAATGCTTCATGCCTATAAGTTAAAAATCCGCATTCCAGGGCAAACAGAAAGATCTGTTTTTAAGGCAGAAGTTCCTTTGCGTTTTAAAAAAGTAATAAAAAAACTGCATTCCTCGTTTGAAAAATCTCTTCCACCTCAAAATCTTTCGATAAAGCTTCCTGTCGAAAAAACTACGATTGAAGGGGAACAGCCTCTTTTTCTGGCAAAAAAAAGGTTATGGACAATGGCAAAAATAAAAATTCTACAAGGAGAAGGTTTTCTTCATCCGTTTCTTGTTGTTTATAAACCGTCAGGACTTGCCAGCGCACCACTTTTTGAAGGAGAAGAAAGCGCCTTAACGCAGGCAATTGAACAGTTTCCGCAAATAAAAAACGTTGTCGGAAAAAAGAAAATTGAATACGGCCTTATACACAGAATTGACACTGCAACTTCTGGGCTTTTGCTGATTGCAACAACCCAGGATTTTTACGATTTTTTACAAAATGAACAAAAAAAAGGGAATTTTATAAAGCATTACAGGGCATTAGTTGAATACGAAGGAGAGAAAATTCAAAAAGAGTTTAGGATTACTTCAAAATTCCGCTCGTATGGACCAGGCGGAAAACTTGTAAAGCCGGTTTTTGAAAATGCCTCGACTGCGGACAAAAAAAAAGCTGGAGACAAAATATATTCAACTTTTGTAAAAATTGAAGGCAAAAAAGCATTTTGTTCAATTACGGAAGGATACAGGCATCAGGTAAGGGCGCATTTGTCTTATTCAGGATTTCCGATAAAAGGGGACTTTTTATATAATAAAAACTATAAAGAGGGCGAATCGTTAGAATTTGAAGCTTTTAAAATTGAATTTAAGAATCCTTTAACTAATAAAAACGAAACTTACGAGATTTAATAAAGTCCCCAGCTTGAGCAGGGAACCTCTTTACACAATAGATTGTCGGGTCTAACCCGACAATGACAACCTCACAAGAGATTGTCGGGTCAAGATGAGACAATGACAAGCATACTAGAGATTGTCGGGCTTGACCCGACAATGACAAGCAATTAGAAAACAGATTTATAAATTTCTAAAACCTGGTCGGCATTAAACTGAATATAACCGTTTTGTGTCAGGCGGGTTTGGGCTTCGACTGTATTTTTTGTAAATACAGGAAGTTCTTCTTCTTTTACTCCATATTCACTCATTGGTTTTAGTGGCAAAACTGAATTAAGAACCTTATCGAGTTCTTCGTAAACTGCCTCTTCTGAACAGTTCATAATTTGTGCAAGTTTTTTATTGAGAGAAGCTATAAAACCTTTTGAATTTAGTTTCTGATATGTTTTAAAAACTGCCATAAAAAGAACGTAGTTTGCTTCGCCGTGTGGAACGTGGTAAGTTGCACCAAAAGAATAACTCATTGCATGAACATAGCCAGTTCCTGCATTACCGAATGCAATGCCAGCGTAGTTTGAACCGGCAAGAAAATCTGTCAGAAGATTTTTGTATTCAGCCTGACCTTTTTCCTGCATTTTTATATAACCGCCGAGAATAAGTTCAATCGCCATAAAGCTGAATTTTCTTGAAAGTGTAGTTGCCTTTGGCGAAAGATAACTTTCCATTGCATGCACGAGAGCGTCTATTGAACTTGTTGCAAAGAATTTATAAGGAAGGTCGGTTAAAAGTTCCGGGATTAAAACAGCAAAATCAGGGTAGAGCGGGTCAACAGCAAGGCCAAGTTTTGTATGTCTTACAGTAAGTTCCAGAATTGAAATATTTGTAACTTCGCTTCCTGTGCCGCATGTTGTAGGAACAATTACAAGACCTTTATCGCGTACTGCAGGAATTTTTTTATCGTAAAGATCTACTACCGGGTGGAATGTTTTTAAGGCAAGGAGTTTTGCAACGTCAAGAATTGTTCCTCCGCCAATTGCAATTACGCGTTTGTAAGGAATATCTTTTATATCTTCGTAGATTTTTTCAACCATAACATCGGTTGGCTCTCCGCTGCCATAATCGCCACGGTAAATAACGTGTGCGCCGTTGAGTTTTCCTTCAAAATATTTTTCTGATGATTTACTTAAAAAAACAAGATCGTCTTTTCCGATTTCAAATTCAAGGCAAAAATCCTGTGTATTTGAATATTCTACGACCTGTGGAACTAATTTAAATGTTTTCATAAAAAGCCTCTAAATTGAATTTTTTAGAATTTAACCTGGTAATTATAACACTCAATTGTAAAAATTTAACGCGCAAAGGATAGGAAGGACGCGCAAAGCGCGGTGCACAGCACCGAAGGCGAAAGCCGTAGTCCTGGATAGCCTGGTCTGCTGCAAGGCAGCAGATGCGCCCAAATTACAAAAAAAAAGCCTCCTGCCACATTTTTTAGCAGGAGACCATTTTTTAGTTTATTTTGAACATTCTTTTATTGCGTCTTCGTAAATTTTAAGACCGGCTTCGAGCTGAGCGTCTGTCATTACAAGAGGAGCAAGGAAGCGGATTACATTGTTGTAAGTTCCGGCATTTTCCATTAAAAGTCCGTGATGTGCTGCATACTGAATAATGTCAGAAACCAGTTTTGCATTTGGGGCCTTTGATTTTTTATCAGTTACAAATTCAACACCAATCATTGCACCAAGCCCACGAACGTCGCCGACACATTCATACTTTTCTTTCCATTCGTTGAATGTTTTTGTAATTTTTGCGCCAATTTCGTTTGCACGTGCAAGAAGATTTTCTTTGTCGATTACTTCGAGAACTTTTAAACCAGCAGCGCAGGCGAGGGCATTTCCGCCATAAGTTCCACCGATTACACCGCCTGGAACACTGTCGAAAATTTCATCTCTTGCGATGATTGCTGCAAGAGGAACGCCACCTGCAATTGATTTTGCAGTTGCAATAATATCTGGAGCACAACCAGCTTCTTTCCAGTATTCGCTTGCAAAAAGTTTTCCTGAACGGCCAAATCCAGACTGAACTTCGTCTGCTACAAGCATGATTCCGTTTTCGTCACAGATTTTTCTTACGGCTTTTACGTATTCAATTGGAGCTGGAATAAAACCACCTTCGCCCTGAATTGGTTCAATTACGATTGCTGCAATTGTATCTGCGGCTGCACATTCTTCAAAAACAGAAGTCAACTTTGAAACATAATAGTCAATTGCCTTGTCGTCCGGCATTCCTTCCGGCTTTCTGTAAAGATATGGGAATTCTGCGCGATAGATTCCACCTGGCAAAGTTCCCTGACCGGCAGCATAAGCCTTTTTTGATGTCATTGCCATTGTAAGGAGGGTTCTTCCGTGGAATGCACCGCTCATTACGATAATATTTGATCTTTTTGTAAATGCCTTTGCAATTTTTACTGCGTTTTCGTCTGCTTCTGCACCAGAATTGGCAAACATTACTTTATTGTGGCTTCCTTTTACAGGAACACGAGGACCGAGTTTTTCTGCAAGTTCAACGTAACCTTCGTGAGTTACAATATTGAACATTCCATGAAAATATTTTTCTGCCTGAGCTTTTACGGCTTCGACCAAAGCAGGATGTGCGTGTCCAACATTTAAAACGCCAACACCGCCAACCCAGTCAAGGAAAATGTTACCATCAGGATCCTGAATCATTGCGCCTGCAGCTTTTTCAATTACACAAGGATAAATACAACGGATTGCTTTAGGAACTACAGCCTCGCGGCGAGCAATAATAGCCGCAGATTTTGGACCAGGAACGCTACCGTTAATTTTAGGAAGTTCATCTTTTAATGCCATAATTTTTTCCTCCAGACAAAAAAAAAGGCGACGGATACATAAATCCGTCGCCTTTGACTAATTCTTTATAAGCTTTTTTATACGAAGAATATAGCACCGTAATTAAAATTCAAAAATAGCATAATGCACAAAATTTTAAAATATTTTTAGTTATTTTAAACAAATATTTTTTTTTGTAAGGAGAATAAAAGTTGTTTTTGAAAAAGAACTAGCGACAGTCAGTGTCGCTGAAGTTTAGTATAAAGAAGAAAGGATAGAGAAAAAAATGCAACTTGGCTGGGTAGATTTTTCTGATAATGATAGAAAAAAAGAGCTGGAAAGTAATTAACCTTTTAAGAGAAAAAGGTGCAGTAGATGAATTATGTTTTGGAATAATCAGAGACGGGTTTGCTGATTATTTTTTCCCCGGAACCTCAACCGTTCAAACCAGGGCAAAATATTATCTGCTGGTTCCATATATTTTAAAAGAGACCGTAAAACAGGAAAAACCAGAACGTTATCTTGAAGCAACAGAAAAAGAAGTTGCAGTAGAAATGTTTAATAAAAAAATGAAAGACGGTCTAGTCGGAGAATAAAACAAAATACTCATCATAATGCATATTATGTTGAATTTAAGTAGAAATACGCATTCACAGTTCGGATATGCACTTCTTTTATTGTCTGAAGAAAACAATATTATCTAAACTAAAAAAAAGCAAGAGCAATTTTTTATTTTTTGAAAAAATTATTTTTGATAAAATTGTTCTCAGTGATTTTGTTTAATGAAGTTTTTTCAAGTTGCGATATTGAAATCGCTTTTTTTATAATTTCTTTTCGTTCATAGTAGCTGCCGTTGATATGTCCCCAAAAGCGACCGACACGTGTCGGTTCAAAATTAAAGGACAGGCAAAAGTCATAAAAAATATCTGAAAGATTTTCTTTTTCAATTTTTGTAATTGTAATTTTTGTTGATGAAAGTTTTTTCCAGATATAATTACAAATGAACAGAGTTTGTTTATCGGTGTAGTTAAGTTTTAAATTTGAAATTATTTCAATCTGAACTTTTCCTTCAACGATATTTTTTTTCCAGATAAAAAGCGGTATTTTAATTTTAGAATTTCGCCATTTTTCATTGGAAAGGGAACGACAGAATGATTTTACTTTTTTAAAAAATTCATTCTGATTTTCTAGTTCAACTGCCTCAAAGAGAATAGTATATTTGGGACTGAACGATACTAAAGAATCAACATAAAAACATAATCTTTTTATGCTTGAGCGTGAAAGTTTTTTAATTTTTCCTCGTTTGTTGTTTTTTAGGTTTTCCGAATAACCTCCGCCAGTACAAATTTCAACAAAATGTTTTGTTGTTAAGTAATAAGAATTTTTTTTCATTTTCTTAAATCTCCTTTAAGAAAATGATTTTTAATAAAGAGATTTTATACGATATGAATTTGCAAAATATTTTTGACACTCATTTTCTTGTAACTCGCTATCTTTGTCCTAATACAAGGCTTACGTATTCTGCTTATGTAAAACGCTTTTTGAATTTTTTAGAAATTCGCCAGATTGAAATTCAAGCTGTAGATATAAAAGTTCTTATTACTTTTTTTACGACACTGCCAAAAAGTATTAGTTCTAATAGACTTATGATTTCTGCATTAAGAAAATTTGGAGAAGTTCTTGTCTTTGAAAAAATTATTTCTGAAAATATTTTTTTGATTTTAGATTTACCAAGACGTGAAAAAACTTTGGCACGTGTTTATGAAGAAGATGAAGTTAATGCTTTTTTAGATTGTATTGACGATTCAACAATTATTGGTAAGCGTGATAAAGCATTATTTGAATTGATTTATTCAGCAGGTCTAAGGGCAAGTGAAGCTGGAGATGTAGAAACGGCAAGCCTGCATCTTTATGATAAATTCTTATTTGTTACAGGCAAAGGAAGAAAAGAAAGAATGGTTTGTTTTGGTGATATTTGCCGTAATTATTTAGAAGAATATCTGGATTATAGCCGACCATTTTTATTAAAAAATAAAAACTCTAAATATCTTTTTGTAAGTACACAACAAAATAAATTAAATCGAAATGAAATATGGTATAGATTTAAAAAATACCGAGAAAAGGTAGGTTTGCGCTACGGCACAGTCCATACTTTAAGGCATAGTTTTGCAACACATCTTTACAAGCACGGAATGGGATTAGAAAACATAAGTCTTTTGTTAGGACACGAAAATTTAGAAACAACCTGCATTTATACCCATTTAGACGGTTCGTATTTAAGAGAAGTTCATAGAAAGTATTTCCCAGGGCGTCCATTAGATGAAGATGAGTAAGTTTTCGACCGACACGTGTCGGTCAAAAGAAAATGTTATTTATTCTCGAAGATTCTTGCAAGACGATAATTTGAATCCAGTATAAAACGGCATTCGTAAGTTTTACCTTCTTTACTGGTACATTTTTTTATTCCTGTTTTTTTACCTGTACAAAGATTTTTTACATCGCTTTTTGTAAAACTTGTTCCGCTGGAATTTTTCCAGATTGACGGAAAGTTACAACCTTCTTTATATCCACTACAGAAAAAATTTTTTGCAGATTCTCTAATCGGCTTTTGACAAATTGGACAAAGAGTATCATCTGTTTTTATAGCGGAAAGTTCGATATTAAATTTTTGAGATACTGAAGTTCTTACAAAGTTTTTAATGTCGCTTATAAACGCAACAGGATTATTCTGTAGTTCTTCTTCCCAGTCTGTTGTTTGCGAAATATCAGCAGTTTTTGCAATCGATGAATTTCTTACTGCACAGAGAAATTCTTTTCCTAATTGAGTACAGATAAAATTCTTTTTTAAAACTTCTATATATCCTAATTTAATAAGTTTTGGAATAAATGTATGTCTTGTTGCAGGAGTTCCCAAGCCTGCAAGTTTTGAACCGACACGTGTCGGTTCACTTTCGTCTGAATCATCTGCGACCGACACGTGTCGGTCGTACTTTGGATTTTCCATAAAAGAAAGAATACTTGCTTCATTGTAATATTTTGGAGGCTTAGTCCATTTTTCAACTGTTTGTATGTCTGTTAAAACTAAATTATTCCAGTCGATATTTGAAAATTCCTGCGTTTCTTCCTCAGAATCTTCCTTTTGAACCGACACGTGTCGGTCGAACATTACCGGTAAAATTTTAGAAAAGTTTTTATTGTTCCAGCCATATTCTGTAATGTTTTTTCCTATAATTTTAAAAGTATTATTATCAACATTAAGAATAACTGTTGTTTTTTGATATTTTTGAGCTGGAAGAAATGCTGTTAAAAAACGTTCGTATATTAGTTGATAGATTTTTTTCTGTTCAGCGCTTGCTTGTGCAGAAATCTTTTTTAATGGAATTAAAGCGTGGTGAGCTTCAAGTTTTGCATCATTGAAACATCTTTTATTACTTAGAGAAAAATCTTCTAATTCTTTTAATTGATTTAATTCGGAATTTTCTGTACAGAACTGATTAAAAATATTTTGACAAAGTTCTGTGTTTTTACTTCCCATAACTCTACTTGGAGTTCTTGGATAAGAAACACATTTTAATTCTTCATACAGACTTTGAAGAATTTTTAGAGTTTTTGCAGCGTCAAATTCAAAATATTTAAAAGCATCTTTTTGAAGTTCATTCAAATTATACAGTTGTGGTGGCAGTGTTTCTTTGTTTTCTGTTTGAAAATCCTGTAATTTTGCTTGAGTTCCAATACAGGTTTTTAATGATAACTCTAATGAACTGTCTTTGAATTTTGTTCCAGAAAGATTAAAAACAATACCTTTTACTTTTGTGTTTGAACCGACACGTGTCGGTTCAAAATATCCGTAATGCTCATAATATTTTTCTGGAACAAAGTTTTTAATTAAATCACACCTTGTTTCAATGGCAGAAAGAATTGCTGTTTGAACTCTGCCGACTGACAATTTTCTGTTTGCAGCAGAAGAAACGTATCTTGAAAAATTCATACCAACAAGCCAGTCTGCCCTTTGTCTTGCAAATCCTTGAGAAGCAAGTTCATTGTAATTTGTTAAAGGTTGTGCATTTTGAATTCCAGTTTTTATAACCTCTGGAGTTAATGCTTGTGATACCCAGAATCTTTTTATTTTGGAAAAATCTTTAATACCAGCCATAAAAAGACATTCACGAGCGATAATTTCACCTTCTCGGTCAGCGTCAGTTGCAATCAAAATATCTGAATTTGCATTTTCTTTTAGCAACTTAATAACAAGTTTTGTTTGCTCAACTGTTTTTGGATTGATAGTGTAATCAAATCGTTCTGGAATAATTGGAATTTCAGAGCCGTAATGTTTTGGTTCTTCCAGTTGAAAAAGATGTCCGATGCAGTAAGAAATTATTAAATTTGGCATTCCTTGCAAGGCATTTTTAAAGTCTTTTGCAACGCTAGGTTTTTCCGCAAGTATAAACATTTTTACCCCTAAACTCGACCGACACGTGTCGGTCGAAACTCATAAAAGAATTTTAGAAAAATAATAAAAACAATGCAAATATAAAATAATAATAACTAAACAAAAAAACGTAAAAAAACGCCTAACTCTATGACGCAAGATAAAGGTTTGTCGTACAAACACAAATAATTATATAAGTAATATAGAGTTAGGCGGAGCACAGTGCTTTTTTGCGTGGTATTTTGTATTTTTCTACTATATTATGCTTGTGGTACATAATAAGAATATAGTATAATAAAAACAATACAAAAGACTATTGAAATAAAAATGTAAAAAAGTTAATTTTGTATTAAAAGCCAATTAGTCAGATGATAATACCTATTTTTTTTGAAAAATCTATAAAATACAGAATTTTTTTAGGCTAAAAGCCTAAAATGTCAGATTTTAGTACTTAATTTTGAACCGACACGTGTCGGTCGTAAGGAGTAATAATTGGAAATCGAAACAGGTCGTAATTATTCAATGGCAGAAATCTGTTCATTACTGAATTACAACGAAAAAACAATAACTAAGAAAATTAAAAAACTGGAAATAAAGCCTGTTGGAAAAATAGGCAACAAACGTGTATTTAGTGCGGAAGATGTCCAGAAAATAGAAAAATATAAACCAATGGCATTTAATCCTAAAACGGAATTTTTTAGAGTAAGTGTTTTAATTGGGAATCACTGGATTGTAAAAAATGCAGGATTAACAAAAAAACAGGCTGGGGAGCGTATAAAAAAATTTAAGGCAGACGGTTATTTTGCGCAGTGCCGTAGTTGTAAAAAATGAACCGACACGTGTCGGTCGTAAGGGATTAAATAAATGGCAGGCGGATATTTTTCTAAAAACGTTAAAAAGACTTTTGCAGAAGAAATAAAACAAAGTAAAAACTTTTTTTATGAATTAAAACTTGGAATCGGAAAATGTGGTTTTCCTGAGTTACCAGAAGTTATTGAATATTTATTTGTGGAAATGGAAATTCTGCATAGACAGCGTTCAAGGTTTATGAAAAAGAATAAAGGATTTATAAAACGATTCTTTATAAAGTATGACAATTTAACTGATATGTACGAACCTTATTTTAATTTTCTTTTACTTTCTAATAAAACAAAAGAAAACTCAGAAATTTTTAAACTTCATTTACAAAATTATCATCAATGGCATAATGTCTGGTGCTTGATTCATAAAAATTTTGATGATGTTGTAGTAAAACTTGAACCACTTGAAAATGAAAATGCAGAAACAATTATAAATGACTTTTTTAAGCAGCCGACAATCGAAGAAACTCCAATGCTTGGTGAAGAACAACAAAAAGAAATTCTTAAAAATCACAGGACTGTTTCTTTAGGTGGCATTTTTAAGGAAATCAAGAACCGACACGTGTCGGTCGTAAGGGATTAAAAAAGTGGCAGGCGGATATTTTTCTAAAGAATTAAAAAAATCTTTTGCCAAAAAAATAAAAACAAGTGAAAACTTTTTTTGCAAAATAAAACTTTCGATTGGACTGTGTGATTTTGTTGAATTACAAACGGTTTGCAAATATTTGTTCGGTATAAATGAACTTCTTGATAAAAAGAAATTTTACTTTATTAGTGGACAAAGTTTTATTAAGAGATTTTTTATTCTCTATGACAAAATGACAGGAATGTTTGAACCGTGTTTTATTCTTCTTTTACTTTCTACTAAAAGCAGGATAAAAAGCGAAATATATAAAATTCGTGTAAGTATTTATATTCGCTATCTTAGTTTATGGTGCAGGTTGAATAAAAGTTTTTATGAAAACTCAGTTGTTGTTGACCAATTAGAAAACGGAATGGCAGAAGAAATTATCAATGAATTTTTAAAAAAAACAACAATCGAAGAAAATTCAATGATTGATGAAGAAACCTTAAAAACTAATTGCAAAAATTATCCTAGCGTTACATTGACAGGAAGTTTTAAAAGTATAAAACAAAGATACTTGTCAGCGGTTGAACGATAGAAAATGTTCGACCGACACGTGTCGGTCGAAAGTAAGTGAGTTTTGTAATTTTGCCCCCGATTGTATTCAATTTTACAGCAGCAAAAAAGAGCCAATGGCGAGTTAGGACAAGTTAGAGCGACAAAATGGCAAATTAGGACGAGTTAGAAAAAAAAGGAAGAAATTATTATGTTGTCAAAAAATATATTTACAGATAAATGGGAAGAAGATTTATACAAGATTAAAAAAGCGTATAAAAAAGACGATGTAAGTTATCTTAATAACCTGTTAAAAAAACTCAGCCGACCGACACGTGTCGGTCGTAAAGGTTCTAAAAGTTTTTCTGGCGGTAACGCAGTCTTTTTTGAACCGACACGTGTCGGTTCAATGGATTCTAAACAGCAACGTGTAACTTTTAAAATGACTTATAGTAATTCAAAGCAAGCTCACGACAAATATCTTAATACCTATATGACGCAACAAAACAGAGAAGAAGTAACTCAAAAACCTGTTCTTTTTGGTACAGAGGTAGATGTTTATAATGAAAATCAAGTTGATAACCATTTTAAGTGTATTATTTCCCCAGAGAATCAAAACGCAGACCTTGAGATTTTGACAAGAACGTTTGTAAAACATCTTGAAGCCCAGACTGGATATAAATTTTACTGGCAGGCAGCTATTCATAGCAACACTGAACATAAGCACGCTCATTTATGTATAAACGGAAAAGACCAGAACGGAAAGGACGTTTATTTTCAAAAAGAAATGATAAAAAGAACAATGCGAGAAACTCTTTCAAATATTGCAACAAAACTGTTAGGCAATAGAACGGAAGCAGAAATTCAAGCTGGAAGAAAAAATCTTATAACAGCTATGCGCTGGACTGAACTTGATGAACGTATAAAGAATTCTGCATCGTTGTTTTTTCCTACATTAGATTCTGTATTACAAAATCGTATTGCGTTTTTAATCCAGAATAATCTTGCATCTAAAAATGATGAAAATTGTTCTTTAAGGGAAGAGTGGGAAGACGTATTAAAAGCAACTGGACGGTACAATACTTATTTTGAAAAATATCAAAAATTGAATGGAAATCTTGAACTTTATTCTGGTGGTAGCGTTATTGGAAAAGTTGTTGATTTAATCAGTTTTGATAAAGATGAAAGTTGGAATGATGCTTTAATAATCAATGATGGACAGAAAAATATTTATGTTCCAATTTATCAGCTGCAAAAAGAAGATTTAATCGGCAAAACTGTGTCTGTAAAAGGTGGAAACAGGAAACTTGCCAGACAGATAAAAAATTCTGATATTAGAGTTTTAGACGAAAATAAAAATATTCAAAATCTTAAAAACAAGAATATAAAAAGATAATTGAACCGACACGTGTCGGTCGTAAGGAAAAGAAAAATGCTTATTAAAATTATATCAATCGGCTTTTTATGTATTGCAATACTTTTGCTGTTTGTTTTTTTAATTCACTTAATAAGAAACAGGGTGCACTGGACTTTTTTAATAGGCACTTTATTTTTTATGGGAGCTTTTTCTTACATTGCATATACAATTTATAAAACACCAGAATCTGAAATTTACAGAAATGTAAATGTCGCTTCGTTTATAAATGAAAATGCAGAAAATTAACAAATGAACCGACACGTGTCGGTCGGATTATCCGTAATGTTCTGTATTTATATTATTTTGACATTGTACAATATTTAATATAAACTCTTTTATAAGTATCTGCTTCGCCCAATTTAGAGGATACTTATGAGTATAAAAAACTACCAGCCAGAAGGAAAGGTTATTACACCTTTCAATTTGCAGTTATCCCATTACGATATGCTGTGTGGTGAAAAAGACAAACAGATAAAAATACTGCGTTTTGTTGTTGTTATTGCCTGTCTGTCTTTTTTTCTTTCACTTGGAATTACTTTTTATGCTGTTAATCTGCCAGAATCTATTCCAGTTTTAGTAACAATGAATGATTTTGGAGAAACTTCTTATGTCGGTGCAGTAAGCCGAAAAAACTTTCAGAATTTTAATGTTCCAGAAATTGCAGTTGAATATCAAGTAAAAAAATTCATTGAACTTTATTACACGTTAAGTACGGATAAAGTTGTTATGAAATCAAATCTAGCAACTGTATACCATTTATTGAATACCCAGTCTGCACAAAAGCTAAATATTTTAACAAAAGAAACCAATCATTATGCAGACTTTGGAGATTATACAAGAGAAGTATTTTTTCAGACAGAACCGTTAAAACTATCAAAAGACAGTTATCAAGTTGATTTTGAAGTTACAAAACGAACATTGAGTGGCGAAACACAGGATAAGTTTTATTACCGTTGTGTTTTGACCGTTCGGATGCTAAAGCCTACTGACGATGACATAAAATTTAATCCGTTAGGAATCTATATAACCAACTTTGACTTTAAAGAAATTCAACAGCAAAAGACAGGAAGAAAATAAATGAAAAAAAGTATATTTACATTAAAAATAGTACCACTGATTTTTTTAGTATCAGCGTGTGTAAGTTCAAAAGACCTTGAAAAAGACGTAAACGAAAATGATTTTTTTGAAGATACAAAAAATATTGAAGAAGAAGAACAGAAAAACGAAAGTGAATTAAAGGGCATTTATGTACAAGAAGAACTAAAAGTTCAAGATGTGGAAAACACAGTCGTTTATATTGATAGACCTGTTTACGTACCAGAACAGAAAAATGTTCCAGAATTAGAACGCAATAATAAAAGTGGCTATGAAGCTGCCGTTGAAAGTCAAAAACGTGCTACAAAATCACCAGAGCGTTACAAGGAAGGAACTTTTTTTTATACATATAGTGAAGATTTAGTTTTTGAAGTTTATGCACAGCCATATCATTTAACGGACATTATTCTTGAAGCTGGTGAAATTGTTAATGCAACTCCGTTACTTTCTGAAGGTGAAGAAGTCTGGGAATTAACAGCAGGTGTTGCTAAAGACCCATTAACTCAACAAGACATTCAGCATATTTTTATTAAACCTGCGTATTCAAAATTGGATTCAAGCCTTGTAATTATTACAAATCGCAGAGTTTACCATTTTAGGATAAGGTCGTTTGCAGACACTCATATGGCAATGGTCAAATTCACCTATCCAAACAAATTCAATCAGTGGGCAGGGAAAAACTCAAGTTTAAATTCTTCTGTTGAAAGTGATTTTGTACGCATAACAAATCCAGAACTTCTTTCGTTTGACTATAAGATGTCTTATTCAATGTGGAAAAAGCCAGAGTTTTTACCGACACGTGTCTATGATGACGGACAGTCAACTTATATTCAAGTTACAGATTCTGTCTTGCAGAAAAAACTTCCTGTACTTTTTAACGAGAAAAACGAAATTATAAATTACAGCGTAAAGCGTAATATTTTTGTAATTCCTCGTTTAATTAACAAAGTTACTTTAAGGCTTGGTAAAGAAAAGGTAACTATTCAAAAGAAAAAAACAAAAGCAGTTGTAGTTGAACAAAAAGAGGAAAGTACAAATGGAAGACCAGACACAAAAACAACAGCAAGCGGAAAATAACAGCGAAAATCCTAATCAGTTTGCAGCAGCAAGCATAAACAAATCAGACTTTTCCGCAGACGATATTGCTACTGACAGTCAAGAAGACGGAGACTTGCCACCTCCAGAAGATGAAAACGAAGCTACTCAAATAAACGTAAGTGCAATTTTTGGAGCTTTTTTTATCTTAGTTTTTTTGATTATTTGTATTTTTCTTATTTTTGGACATAAAAAGCAAAAAGTTAAAAATACTGATATGGAAAAGGCTAGTTCAAAATATGGCTACAATTTTGACTTAAAAGAAATGGATAAAGAAGAAAAAAAGCCTGTAAATACTTTTGAAAATTCTATATCTCAAGAAAATCCAGCAGAAAGTAACACTATGACGGACGAGCAGATACAAAAAGAACTAGAGGCTTTTGAAGGTGATGACACTCCAGCCTATACTTATAATACTAATAGTGGCAAAGCACCAGTAAGAGCAGTTGGTTCAAATTATTCAAATGTTGAACGTCCCGATACAAGAAATTCAAAATCGCCTAGAAAAATAGACGGATTAAAAGGGCAGAGTTCTCCAGACGCAAACAAAAGTATTGTCAGTGCAGCATTAAATGGTAGTGGCACAACTTCTCAAAATGAAAGAATGACAAAAGAAGATTATATTTTGCAGATGATGAATCGAACTCAACAGATTCAAAATCAAGTTTATGGAAGCAATACATCGTCTGGCAGTTTTGGTTCAAATTCAAGTTATGACTATCAAGGCAATAAAGAATCTTTCTTTACTAACAATACTGGCAATGGAGCAGGAAGTGGTACTTATCTTTCTTATAATTCTCTTTGGGACGGAACGATTATCAGCGGTGCTTTAGTTACTGGCATAAATACGGATAACCCAGGAGTTGTAATTGCTCGTGTAACAGAAAATATCTATTCAAGTTATGACCACTCTTTTCTTTTAATTCCAGAAGGTTCTTTGCTTTATGCAACTTATAACAGTTCTGTCAGTTATGGGCAGGATTCTGTTCAAGTCGCTTGGAATCTTTTAATCCGACCAGACGGTTATCGAATATCACTAGGAAATATGAACGGTGTTGATTCGCAGGGAATGAGCGGTTACGAAGGAAAAGTAAATAATCACAACTGGCAGATGATGAAGGCTTTTGGACTTATTGCTGTTTATTCAATGATTCAGACAGAAATCAGTAACGATATTTCAAATACGAATAATGAATATCTGCAAAACGCTATGACAGACGTTTATACCGAAGCAAAAAAACTTGGTAACAAAATTGTTGACCGTGCGCTTGATATAAAACCAACCATAACGATAAAAGCAGGCACAGAAATTAAGTTAATTACAAATATTCCTTTGGAACTGCCTCCAGTTGAGATCCCAAAGGCTAGTCAAAAATATGTCAGAACAAAATAAAAAAGTATGAAAAGAAATTGGTTCAGTAACTTTGAATTACAGGTTATGGAATTAAACGAAAGATTTAATGAATTTGAAAAACTGTCTGAAGATTTTGCTGATGTTGTAAAAAGACTTACGGTTAATTTGCAGGAGAATTCAAGAGTTAACTATGAATCTTTTAGACCAGCACAAGAGAATCAAAATTTTAAGAAAGTAAAAGATAAGGAGATTTTATGAAAAGGAAAACAAAGCAAAGCTTTTTTTATGCTTTTATTGCTGTAATTGCAATGGCTGTCTTTATTACAGGTTGCAGTTTTTTTTCTAGTTTTACAGATAAAGATGAAAGTGATGTTGAAATAACTTCATTAAGTCTAGGAAAAAGCACTTTATCACTAAAAGTTGGCGGACTTGATTATGTTTCGTTAAAAATCACCCCTATAACAAGTCAAAAAGATGTAAAAGTAAATTGGACTTACGACAGTTCAATTATCGAAGGAGAAACTTCCAACTATGGAATAACAATAAAAGCACTTGCAGAAGGAACAACAGTCTTAAAGGCAAGTTATGGAAGTTATGAATCTGTTTGTATTATTAGCGTGTCTGGATATGAAGACGGATACGTAGAAACAACAGACCCATATATTTATTCAAATACAAGTATTTTACAGACAAGCATAGGTATTACCGAAAAAGTATTTGTTTCTCTTCATGGCGGTAGTGCAGCTGATATTGACGGTTATACTTGGAGCAATGAAAACAGTTCTGTTGCAGAAATTCAAGCGACTGGTCAATACTGCCTTATTACGGCTAAAAGTACTGGATACTCAAGAATTAAAATTACACATTCAAAGGCAACATATCCTTATTATATTGGTGTTTATGTTTTTAGCGATAATACAAAAGTTCCTTATATTACAACTTCAAACAATATTCTTACCTTAAATAAAGATGATGCAGAGCAGACTATCAGCTGTAATCTTGTTGACGGAAGCGACAGTGCAAAAGACAGTTATTTTTCTTGGGAAATTTTGTCTTCTGATAGTGCACAAGTTCCTGTCAGTATTTCGTCTAATGCAAATAAGGCTGTAGTAACTCCAAAAGCAGAAGGAAGCTGTACAATCCGAATTACTCACCCAGAAGCAACATATCCGCTGGATATTCTTTGTCGTGTAATTACCATTGTTAAAAATGTTTATATTGAACCAGACAATACTATTGTTACTCTAAGTGGCGAAAACGAACAGATAATCAGTTCAACGCTAAAAAATATTGATACAAGCGAATATTCAATCGACGATTACGAATATAAACTTGATGATTATGATGTTGCAGAAATTGTCGGTTACAGTGGTAACCAAGTAATTTTAAAAGGAAAGGCAAACGGAAGCTGTAAACTCATTATTTCGCACCCGAAATCTGTTTATTCAAGAGAAGTTCTTTGTATTGTAAACGGTCAGTTAAAAGACGCTGTAGATTCTTCCGTTTATATTACGACTACTCAAAACTATATCCGAACAAAAGTTGGAAACGATGCAACAACATTAAATATTTCGCTAAAAGGCGGAGAAGACGGTGATGAAGGAAACTTTACTTGGACTGTAAAAAGTACGGCAGTTGACGGTAGCAGCGATGTAATTCAACTTGAAACAGCAAATGGAAGTGTAATTAGTTCAAGAGTGGCAGCTTCTACCTATGCTTATGGAACGGCAGTAATTACGCCAAAGGCAGAAGGAACAGCCGTTATTACAATTACTCACCCGAAAGTTGTTTATCCTACAGAAATTCTTGTAAAAGTTTTAGATTCTTCAGCTGTACTTGAAAATCCGCTTTATTTTAGTGGAGAAGGTCTTGTAAAAATCTTAAATGGCGAAAGTGCAGATTATACTGTAAATCTAAAAGGCGACAGTAAAAAAGATAGTGATGATAACAACATTAGTTATGAAATCAGCGATTCAAGACTTTCTTTAATTGCCAGTGCAAACACTGTAAATATTACAGCCCCAGCATTAAATACAGGTTGCACAACTTCGACAATGACAATTTCGCACCCGAAAGTTGATACTTCTAAAACTGTTGTTGTAATGACAGCCGATGACGAAGAAACTTTGGATTCAATGAAAGCTCTTTATGCAGACAAGAATTATTACAATCTTGAATATGGCGCAAGCGTTATTGTAACTGTTAATACAGTTGGTTTTGACGGTGAAGATTCTAGTTATGATTATTCAAAAGCAAATTGGACAACGACAGATTCTACTGTAATTTCTGTAGAAAAAAATTCTACAGACGGTCGAATGTGCACTGTAAAAGCACTAAAGGCTGGAAGTGTTAATCTTACTGTAAGTATCGAAGATTATTCTTATACGTTCAAAATAACCGTTTATCCAGAAGGAGCAATTCAGACAGACCCAGAAGTTTATTTTACGACTACCCAGAATGTTGTAAATTTAATTGGCGAAGGCAGCACAAAAACTGTAAGTATTACGGCATTAAATCTTTCTTCAAGTGAATATTCTAATATTACTTGGGAAGTTGAAGATTCTAATGTTGCAACTGTAATTCCAAATGGAACTAAAGCGACAATAACGGCAGTTGCGGACGGTGAAACTGTAATAAAAGTAAATCATTCAAATTCTCAAAATGAACTTAAAATCTATGTAAGAGTAGGCAGCGAATACGTTATTCCAGAGGTTGACCCTACCGTTTATATTTCTGCGCAGGACGTTATTACAATGCTAAAAGACGATTCTGTTCAAAAGTTGCAGGCAGTCCTAGTAAATTACAGCGAAGCAGATTCAAACGGATTTAAGTTTTCGATTGATAATGAAGACATTGCAAAAATCTCAACGCAATCTGTAAATGGAATTGCCTATATAAAGCCTGTAAGTGCAGGGCAGGCAGAAATTAGTATTACTCACCCAGCAACTTCTATTGTAAAACACGTTCTTGTTGTTGTCGGAAACACCGCAGAAGACCTTGCAGCGTATCAATATTTGACGACAAGCACAAACGTTGTTGCTATTGGCGAAGGCAGCACAAAAACTGTAAGTGTAAGTGTTAAAAATTCAGCGGAAGTAATTGTTGACGGTTACAGCTGGTCTAGTGAAGATTTAAACATTGTTGATATAACGACAACAAACGGTGCAACGGCAGTTTTTAAAGCCAATAAATGCGGAACAACTACTGTAAAAGTAAGAAATACAGCGTGTTCTTATCCGCTTGAAATTATCGTACAGGTTGTTGACCCGATAGCAGCAGCGGCAAATCCTTATATTCAGCTTAGTTCAAGTGTTTTAACATTAAATGTTAGTTCAACTTATACAAATATTACGGCAGACTTAGTTGGTGGCAGTGAAGAAGATTATTCAGACTTTATATGGAGCGTAAATGACAGTTCAATTTGTAGCGTTTATGGTCAAAACGAAGTTGGAAAAATAAAGGCATTAAAAGCAGGAACAACTTATGTAACTGTTTCTCACCCAAAGGCAATGTATACAGCTCAACTTCTTGTTGTTTGCGATGAAGTAGCCGCAACTGAATGTTATATAAGCGTACCGTCAAGCATTATTGCAATGAAACCAACGGATTCAAGCCAGACTATTACGGCAAGCCTTGTAAATGGTTCAACTAACGATAAATACAATTTTACTTGGTCGCTTGATGTTTACGATATTATTGATTTTCAATACTCAGCTAATGTCTGCACAATTACACCAAAGTCAACTGGAAGCGTAACTATTACAATTTCGCACCCAAAGGCAGCGTATGACCAGCAGATAATTGTAAACGTTCAGCAGTATTCAACTTTTGGATTTCCAGATACAAATTTAACGACAACACAAGGAAACGTTAAATTTTTGACAATGCAAGTTCCTACAACAAATGCGACAACATATATTTCTTATTCTGTTGATGATTCAAGTATTTGCTCAATTACAGGAACAAAGAGTGTCGCTCAACTAACGGCTATCAGTGCAGGAACAACAACTATTCGTGCTGACCTTATTGCAAGCTCTACTGGAGTTGTTCAAGCAAGTTCGGAATGTATGGTTTATGTACAAAAAAAATCTGTTGATACGGCTTATATTTCAAGTTCAACAACAATTTATACCGTACAGAAAGGAAAAAGCCAGACTATTACGGCAACTATTTCTGGTACAGATGTTGAAACTAACGATTCTGCAAGTCTAAAATGGACAACATCGGATAGCGATATTGTTTCCGTTACAGGAATTTCTTCTGACGGTTATGTTACAGGAAAATCAATCTACGTAACGGCAAAAGCAGCAGGCGAAGCAATTATTACCTGTACTCACGAAAAAGCAGCTAGCGCATTGCAGTTTTATGTAGTAGTGCCTGGCTCTTCTTCTAAAGTTGTTACGTTGAACAAGTCTTACATAACTTTAACAAACGGAAGCAGTGGAACTACAATTTCTGCAACTGTTGAAAACGCAGAAAGTAACGAAGATTACAATAATCTTGAATGGAAACTCGAAAGCCTTAATACTGTTGATGAAATTGCAAGAGTAATGGGAAGTGGTAAAACTGTAACAATTTATCCGATTAAAACAGGCGAAGCTACTTTGACTGTTTCTTTGCCAGACAGCGCAAGCACAGCAAAATGTAGTGTAATTGTTGAAGCAAACAAAAGTTTAACTTTTGATACAAGCAGTGTAAGTGTCCAGCCAGCACATACAAAGACAATCGGCTATAAAGTAAGTCCAGCAAACGCAACCTTAAATTGGGTGTATACATATCAATCTACAGGAGGAGGAACGCAGGATGTTTTTTCTTTCCGTGATTTAGGCTGTGATTCTGACGGTAACGGTAAAGTAGAAATTATTGGCGAAGCAATAGGCAGCGGAACACTAGCGGCAACAACTGACGGAAATGCAAAAGGGCAGATGTCGGTTCGTGTAGCGTGGGATTATAGTTTTAGCGTTAAAGGAAGTTCTACATTTAGTTGTGAACCCAACGAAGTAAAAACGTTTAATTACACAGTAAATCCAGCAGACGCTGATGTTTATATTGATTCAACAGACGCAGGAGATATTTTTAATTATTCTGTAACCGACAATGGCGATGGAACAGGCACTATAGAAATTACAGGATTAAAAGAAACTTCAACCGATGTTTCTATAAAAGTAATTGCCACCAATCCAAACAATAATGACGAAGAAATTGGTACAAAAAAGATTACTGGAAAATTTAGGTATGGAAGTGTTAGTGCAACTGTAAACGTTACTAACCTTGACGGAAATTTTTCTGAGTATGACAGCGGTATTCTTTATGTTGGTGATGGCGAAAAAGTAAAACTTAATGTTGGATTAACGCCAGTTGGCGCAAATATTTCTAATGTTACAATGACTTTTTCAAATAACTCAGATGTTAGCAAAAATTTGTTGTCTGGTGGAAGCAACAATGAATGGACTTTTACAAGTCCAAGTGAAGATATTACAGAAAATGAGTATTTGATTAACAGTTGCTATTTACCGTGCCTTGACGGAACTGTAATAGCAACTTGGGATACATCTTTTAACTGGTATGTAGGAAATCACAAGCACGGTGATTCTACAGATTGTACAGAAATTGTTCAGATTTATAACGGTAACAGTTTTAATTTTAATACAAGTTATTGTATGAGAGGCTATACATATAATGTTGTTTCTTATGACGATGACGATAGTGCAAACTATGGAAGAATTGCAGAACAAACTGCGTGTGAAAAATTTTTAAAAGAGCATTATGGCTATCGTATGTTTTTTAGCGATTATCATTATAGCAAACAATATAGAGGAAAAACTCCAGATTGGAAAACAAACAATGTTACATTTTCGTTAAAAGAAGCTCCAGAACTAGCAGGAAAGATTTATTCTCAAAAAGAATTTGAAAAAATCGGTTGGTTTTATTGTGTAGGAACTCTTTCAAATAAAACAGGTACACTTCAAAATTATGATGAAGGAGATGCATATCTTTTGAAAAATAGCGGTACGTGGGGAGTAAATGCTTCTTTAGTTGAAGACGGTTACCTTAATTGTATTGATGATAAGGAAGGACATTGGGTTTGCGTTTATCCACACGTTTTAACGGACGTTGTTGATGCTACGTTACGAACTTCAACAGATACAAAAACTGTAAGTACACAGCAGATTGGAACTTTAGTAATTTCTTATACGCACAATGACGAAGAAAGTAAAGTTAATATTCCTGTTTACTCTGTTGTAAGAAACTGTCAGAAAAATCTGAGTAACTAATAAATAATTACAAAAAAAAACTCTCAGACGCTCGTAGATGCGTTTTGAGAGTTTTTTTTGAAGACTGTTTCGTAAATACTAATTATAAGTAATTGTAACTATTTTATCTGTACCGTTTAATTGGATTTTTGCTGTTGGGTTTTCACTGTTATCGCAGGCTTCTCCGTCAAAAATTACAAAATAATCTGTAATACCTTTAATAATTTTAGAATTATCTTCAATTACGCTATACGTTTCTTTGCAATCTGAAGAATGGTATAAATATACAGAAGATTTTCCGTCCCATTCAAAAGTTGAGGTATTATCAAGATTTATAATTTGTGTTTTTTCTGAAGAATAGACAAATGTAAGTATGTCTTCATCATCGCCACTGCCAGTAATTGTACTAGCATCGTACTGTTCGTCAGTAGTATAAGTGTAAACTTCATCATCATAATTATCTTTTCCACCTTGCCATACTGTTTTTGTACTATACGGGGCTCTGTATACTGCAACTAACGAGTTATCGGATTTTTTAAATTGCAAGTAATATGCTTTTGGGTCAGGCAGTGTAATATAATCATTTTCTGTACAAGAAACTTCATAATTGTCTTTTAATCCAGAAAAACATTTATAGAAATATGTATCATCATCAGCAGGAAAATTTAACAAAAATTTGTATGTGTAACTTACAGGTTTTTCGATGTCAAAATGTTTTTCTACTGTTTCTGTAGTAGTTGATGCTGTTATTGTATTTGTATAAACCGTCTGTCCAGAACTTGATGTTCCGTTTGTGTCTGTATTTGTATTTTCCGAATCACTACTGTTTCCAGAATCCGAGCTTTCGTTTGAACAACTGAATAAGAATACAGCCGACAGTGCCATTAAAATTGCAAGTAATTTTTTCATTGTTTTTACTCCTTAACTATTGTTGTTTTATTACAATGTACATCTTTCTTAGATTTCGTTTTTGTACATCATAGTCATCTGTATAAAAAAGTATTGGAAAATAATCAAAATAGGTTGCCCTTTGAAGTTCTCCATTTTTTGTTCTTTTAGAATATTTAGGTAGACCTGTAAAATAAATTCCTTTGTCTTTTTGTCTTGCATCAAATCCACTTGTGTAATTATCCGCAGTTACAATAAACCTTGAAAGAATAAAGCTGATTGTATTTTCTGGATTATCTACCGAAGTAGCATAGCCAGTAAAACCTACAACTCCGCCCTGTTTTTGCAGAGGAACAAAAATTCCGTCTGGTTTTGTGTATCCTATCTGGCGACGCATAAGAGAATCGAACTTATATGCGTAAACTTTACCGTTAAGGCACAAATACTGTTCATCAAGAATTATGATTTTGTAATTATTATCGAATCTGTCGCAAGCAAAAATACTTATAATATAACTGTAGTTTTTAAGCATTCTGGAAGCCTTTTTGTTTACTTCTTCTGCTGATTCTGTAATGGCTACCGAATTATCAACTTTAGTAAAGCTTTCTAGCGTTGCGCAGGAACTAAAAAAAATACAAATCGAAGCTACAACAAAGACAAAAGTTTTTTTCATAATTATCTGCTCATAATTTGTTCTTCAAGGTCGCTTTCTAGGTTGCCCCAAGCACATTCTAAATTTTCTTTTGTTAATTCCCAGTTTTCCCGATTGCAGACTGTAACTGCATACGCACCTGCCTGCATTGATGTAAGCACTGCACAGATTGCTGGATAAATCCTTTTTGAAATAGGATAAAGTTCCATTCCCATTTGCAATGGTGGACATTCTTTTGTGTCAAAATCTGGAATGAATTTTGACTTCATAAGATGATAATTTGGAACAGGAATGTTATCGCTTGTTTTTATAAAAAACAATTTTGGATATTGTTTTTTCATCTGTTCAATGGTCATTTTTTCCTCCTTTAGAAAACTTTGTAATTTCAACAGAACCTTCTTTTTTTTATTTTCAAACTCATCGTCATAATAAAGAGGTCTGAGTCTGGTGTTTAATCGTAACTGTTTTAGTATAAAGTTACTTATAGTTACGCCAGCATCATATTCCGCACGCCATTTTAATTCAGCGGCTTCGTCCTTTGTAAGCGTCAAAGTTATGGTTTTGGTATTTTTGCCTGTAGGTTTTCTACCGCTACCTTCTCTTTTTCCGCCCCAATTTCTATCGTTCATCGTTCTTCTCCTGTCTGAACCCTCCTTATAATTAAGAGCATATACTCTTATCTTGAAAAAAGCAACTATTTTATCTAGTTTTTTTATAATTTTTATCAGATTATTGAAATTAGTACAAATAATTATATAATGTATACAAAACAACAAATCAAAAGTGCTTTGCCCAAAGACGCAGTTTTAAGGTTTGTTTTTGTGAAAAAAGAAGAATTTATACGCACCGATCCAAGCCGAAGCCATAAGTTTATTTTTCTTACTGCTTTAGTCTGGATTGTGCCTTTATCTGTTATTGTTGCAGGGATTTTTGTAAGTACACAGTCCTTTGCAGCAATGATGAATTATGATGCTGAAGTTATTGGCAATCCGATATTCATAACAAAAAAAGGTTATTGTTTTTATAATCCGCTGGTATTCTTTTTAAGTATTTTTAAATATTTGTTTGACAATACTTATTCCTATTATTTTTTTAAGGCAATACCAGCAACCTTTATCGGTTTTATTTTAGCTGCTCTTATTTTTTGCACTGCAAATATCCTAACTTCTCAGCAAAAAAATCAAGGTATTTATGGTCGTGCTCGTTTTGGTCTTTTAAAAGACTTAATTAAAAACGGACTTTTACAAAAGTGCGGTGTTGTTTGCGGTCAGGTTGATACTGCCGATGTAAGTTTTTTTATTGATGAAAAAAAAGCGTCTATGACGCTGAATATGCCAAATCATTTTAAGTTAAAACTTCCAGTTGGCAATTCTTGGAAGTTCTGGGAATTATCACCAAAAACAGCTCCACTTATATGTCATTCTGGAAGAACAAACACAATGCTTATTGCGCCTACAAGAAGTGGTAAAGGAGTAAGCTGTATTATTCCCACGCTTTTAAGTTACGGAGTTCCATTTTTTAACTGGGCAAAAGAAAAATCAAAAAACGGCAGAACAAAAAAAGTTAGGAAAGTTGAAGGCAGAGGTTCTATCGTCTGTTTTGACCCGAAAGGCGAAAACTGGGCTGCTACTGCTAGTTTTAGAAGTAAATTTTCTACTTGTATTCCGTTTGACCCACTCAACGCTTTAGGCACTGGTATATCTTGGCATTATAACCCTATGGCAGAAATTCCAGATGACCCGAGCGGTGCTTATGAATGGGCGGATATGATAGCCAATATTTTTTTTAGTGCAGAAAAAGGTAAGGGCGGAGGAGATGATGCGTCAAGCTACTTTAATAATGTAGCACGAGATATTTTTCGTGGCGTAGTTATGCACGTTCGTTTTGCCTTTCAATATGACGAAAAGGAAAGAAATCTTACAACTGTCTTAAAAATGTTTTCTAAACAGACAGAAAAGTCAGAAGGTGGCAATAGCGAAGACGGAAACGATAATACTGGTGCAGCAATGATTGCCGAAATGAGAAATTCCATTCACATTGACGACAACGGCAACAAGGCAGAAAAACTGCACGAAATGATTGTCGATATGGCTAATCGTTCAGAAAGTCAAGTTCCCAAAGAAAGGGCTTCTACATATTCAACAGTTATTTCAAAAATCGGTCTTTTTCAAGATCCGAATATTGCACAGACAACTGCTTATAGCGATTTTGGAGTTGATGACTTTGTAAGTGCAGAAACTGGAATTTCACTTTACCTTATCGTTCCTTATAACAATATTCAGCGTATTGCACCTGTATTTAGAATGTTAATCACTTTTATGATTAAAAAATTCTCCGCAGGTACAACAAATGCTAATGCAGTAAAACTAAAAGTGCCCTGTATGTTTTTGCTGGATGAATTTCCTGTCCTTGGTTATTTTCCAGACATCGCACTTAATGCAGGTATTCTTGCTGGTTACGGTGTAACGTTTTTTATTGTCTGTCAGTCATTAAATCAGATTGTAGACGTTTATGGCGAAAATCACCCATTCCTTGACCATTGTAAAACGCTGATTCTATTTGCCCCGGGCAATATAAAAGACGCAAAGAGTTTTAGCGAAACTATCGGTAACCGTTCTGTATTGTTTGATAATTTATCTAACAGCGGTTCAAAATGGGAAGCTGGATTTAGTAGTGTTTCTAAAAGTTCACAGGAAGTATCAACAAGTCTTATTTCGCCAGACGAACTTATGAAGTTAGATTTTTCTAATGCGCTTGTTTTTAATCAAGGTATGCCTCCGTACAGGGCAAAAAAAGTTGTTTATTACAAAGACCCTAGATTTATGAAAAAAGCGTGGTTGCCAGAACCAGACAAAGATTTTCTTGATAATCGAAAAAAATATCTTCCGACACATCGAAATAAAAAAGAACGAAAGATAAGTCCAGAAATTGAAGAAGAAATAAAAAGAATGGAAGCAATAAATGCAATCGAAATTATTCCAGCAGATTATTTATTTGATATTTAAAGAAGCATAAGGATAAAAAATGAACAATAAAAAACCAGACAGCGCAAAATTTTCTGTAAGTCAGAAAGTGCGCTTAACAGAATATCAAAATAAAATTCTCAAAAGCAAAGCTCTTGAACAGAATACTACTGTAAGCGAAATCTTACGGACAGCAGTAACTAATTATATTGACCGCAATATGACAGATACAGAAATTCTTTACGCAACTCTTACAGAGCAATCAAGAAAAATCCGCTATCTGGAAAATAAAGTTGAAGTATCGGCAATTCTTTTAACACAGATGTTTAAATATTTTATAAAAGCACTGCCTGTTAATTCTGTAAATTCAAATGAATTTGTAGAAACCAAATTTGAAGATTTCAAAAAAGATTGTGCTCGGACGGTAAAAGAATATCACGGTGGATTCCTTGAAAGTTTTATTTTAGATATGTACGAAAAAGGTGTAGAAGAATAAAGCAATGGCAACTATTGACAGCTTCGGACAGCAGGTAAAACAGGATAAATGGCTCAGAAATCTTGAAGATGATATGAAACTTATTATTCCGTATATTCACGATAAAAGAGTTACAGACATTGCAATCGGAAATGAAGGAGAACTGATTGTTGAAGGTATGGGCGGAATGGGAAAAGTTTTTACTGGAATCTACTTTGACGATACCACAATAACCAGAATTATCTATGCAAGTGCTGCCGTTTTAGGAATAAGCATTGACCCACATAATCCGATTGTAGAAGGTGTTTTACCGCTAGCAAATTATAAGGTTCGTATTGAAGGAATCCTTCCGCCACGTTCGGCTGTAAATCCAATGTATTTTATACGCAGACCGTCAAATCAGATTTTTTCGCTTGAAAGTTACCTTGAAGGCGGTCGAATGTCTAAAGAAAAATATGACCTTTTAATTGCACATATAAAAAAACGGTCAAACATAATTATTGGAGGCGAAACAGGAAGCGGAAAAACAACACTGTTAAATGCAATTATCGACAAAATGCGAGAATTTACTCCAAACGACCGCTTTTACATTGTTGAAGACGCTGGAGAAATTCAATGCAAGGCAAAAGACCGTGTAAATATATGGGCAGAAGGTAAGGACTGCCTAAAAGCAGTCGGAATTGCACTTCGATGCAATGTTTCAAGAATTATCTTTGGTGAATTGCGCTATGGCGATGTTACTAACGAAGTATTAAAAGCGTGGAATACTGGACACACAGGAAACGCCAGCACAGTTCACGCAGACAGTTGTTTAAGTATGATTTCCAGATTAAGAGATTTACTAAGGGAAGTAATAAAAGGGGAACTTCCAGATATTTCACAATCGGTGCAGTTGCTCGTTCATCTTATACCGACTAGCAACGGCCCGATTGTAAACGAAATTATGGAAACAAAATCTGTAAGCACGTCTACATTTATGGAACAACTTGAAGCAAACAAATTGATTTAAGTTTTATTGAATAAAAAAGACTTGCAAGGAGGTAAAGAAAAATAAAATCAAAGTGATTTTGCGTGTTTTTTTATTGGAATATTGTTTTTAGTAAAATCACTTTTTTTGAACCATTGTTTTTTATAAGAAATATTTTTTTTAAGTTACGACCGACACGTGTCGGTTGTAAGGAGATTATTTATGAACTCTATTACTTTAGCAGAAAGAATAAAAAATACTTTCTTTACAAAACAGTTCTTTTTATTTTGCATTTTTTCGACTTTATGCGTAAGCGGTGTTTTTGCTGGCGGCGATGGGATTGATACGCTTGATACTTGGGCTACTAAGATTTTGGATTTACTTGGTGGCAGCTGGATTAAAGTTATCTGTATCGTTGCTTTAATTTTTGAAGCTATAGGCGTTGTGGCGGCTGGTAAAAATGGCGGTGGCGGACAGCTTATAAAAGGCTTTATTCCGTGGATTGTCGGAACAATCATCCTTTTATCAGCATCTTCCATTATAAGTTACTTCCTCGAAGACTTGAGCTTTTCTGTATAAAAATATGACAGACGAAACAACTATCTATGATTATGCAGAACCTGTTTACAGAGTTTTGTTAAGCACAGACCAGCTTCTTGGAATTGGAACAATACCAGTAATGGCAATAGTTTTAATAACGATTCTTCTTATTAACCTCGTCAGTTTATGGTGTTTCCCAGTCGGAGTTGTTCTGCTTGCTATTGCAAAGTTTGTATGCAAAAAAGACCCATATATGTTGACGATTATTTTTAACAGAATTTTTTTACCTTCTATTTGGAGAGCATAAATGAAAGCAAGATTTCCAAAGCTGGATTTATTTAATGTGTGTAAGGAACTGATGAATCAGCTTAAATATACAACTCCTTACTCGTTAATAATACAGCCTAGCGTCTGTATGCTAAAAAATGGCGCAATAATGACTACTTATCAAGTTGAATATCCAGACTTGGAATCTTCTTCTGGTTCATCTATTGCTAATATGGCTGAACTTTTTAACAGAAGCATTATGACTTTAGCGCAGGATGAAGGTTGGGCAATCTTTTTTGATGCACGCAGATACAAAACAAAAGACTATCCAGCAGGCAATTATGACAATTTGCTAGGCTGGCTCATTGACCAGAAACGTGCAGAAAATTACGAAAAATTCGGTGAACATTTTACTACAGATTATTTCATTACTTTTGTTTATCAGTTGCCAAGCGATGCAGAAGATAAAATTACTGGAACTTTTATAAAAAAGAACAATAAACCACAACAGGGGCAGCAGCCAGCTTTTGGAAAAACAGGTGTCTTAAATGTTGTTTCTAAGGAAATTGAGCAATTCCTTGATGAAGTTGAAAAAGTAATGGGTACTGTAGGAACTAAAATCTGGAATCACAGACTTGATGACTCTCAGTTATTCACCTACATAAAACAAAACGTAAGTATGGAACAGCAGGAACTTATTTATCCAGACGGAACTTTTTTCTTTCTTGATAATTTTATCTGCGACCAAGACGTGCACACTACAATGCCCCTAAAAATCGGTAAACAGTATGTTTGTGTTTTATCGGTAATGGATTTTCCTATGAAAACCTATCCTGCAATTTTTGATCGCCTAAACCGAACAATGCAGGAATACCGCTGGACTACAAGATACATTCCTTTGTCTAAAGAATCTTCAACAAAAGAAGCCGACAAATACCAGAAAAAAATGTACTCAAGCAGAAAAAGTTTAGGCACACTTCTTACAGAAATGGCTGCCAACGTTGAAATTGACCGTGAAAATCAAGGCGCAATCGAAATGGAAAGCGAAGCTGCACGGATTCAAGGTGATATTGCTTTAGGTGAATACACACTCGGCTATTACACAAGCAATATTATGTGCTGGGATTCTAATCTAAAAGTTGTAAAAGAAAAGACAAGAAAATTGCAGCAGATTGTTCGTTCCTGTGGTTTTTCAACAAAAGAAGAAACTTGGAACAATGTAGAAGCGTGGGAAGGTATGATGGCTGGCAATGTTTACGCAAACATAAGACGACCTTTAATTTCTACACGCAACTTGTCGCATATCATTCCTTTAAGTTCAGCGTGGGAAGGTATGCTTTACAACGATTTTACGCAAGAAACCTGCGGAAGTGCAGTTCCGCTTTTAATCTGTTCAACAAGTTACGGAACACCATTTTTTCTAAATCTTAATGTTAGAGATGTCGGACACACTTTCGTGTTCGGCCCGACAGGTGCTGGTAAATCAACGCTTTTAGCTTTAATGATGGCGCAAGCACTTAAATACAAAGATGCAAATATCATTTGTATTGATAAACAGCTTTCAAGCAGGGCTGTAATGGTTGCAGGCGGTGGTGTTTACGTTGAACCTGCAAAAGATGATGTTGCTTTTCAACCGCTGTCTGAATTACTAAATCCAGAAGAATGTAGCGAAAGTGAATATCGGGAAAGCATTATGTGGTGTCAGCAATTTATTGAAGGCTTGCTTGCTCAGCAAAATATCGAAACTACACCACAGATGAGTAAGGCAATCAATGAAACTCTAGTTCTTTTATCCCAGAAAGACGATTCAATGCACGATTTAACTTCGTTTCAAGGTTATGCAAATTACACGGATTCCCAAGGCAATAATACAATAAGAATCGGACTTGACCCTTATTGTCGTGGTGGAGCTTTTGGCGCAATTTTTGACGCAGACAAAACAACTCTTAATTTGTCAAAACTTATGACAATCGAAATGGGAAGTTTAATGCGCCTAAGTGAAAAAGCAGTTGCCCCAGCTTTAATGTACATTTTCCGTTACCTTGAAAAATTATGGACAGTACCGCACGGAGAACATCAGCCTTTAACTTTTTTGTTTCTTGACGAAGCGTGGCTTTATTTACAGCACCCGATTTTTGCAGGCTTTTTACAGGAATGGTTGAGAACTTTACGAAAGAAAAAGGTTTTCTGTATTTTTGCAACGCAGGAAGTAAGTGCAGCTTCAAAAAGTTCATTGCGAGATACGATTGTTCAGCAGTGTCTTACTAAAATTTATCTTGCAGATGAATCTGCATTATCACTTGCAGAAAGTTATTCTGATTTTGGACTTACCGATAGTGAAATTTCAGCTTTAAGCCAAGCAACTATGAAACGTGATTATTACTTTAAGAATCCGAACGGTTGCCGTATGTTTACACTTGATTTAGACCCATTCCAGCTTGCTCTTATTTCAAGCGACCACGAACTGCTTGATAATCTTGAAAACAGATACGGCAGGAATACAACAGAACCGCTTGCTTTTGAATTGCTTGACGCAACAGCCGAAAAATACAGACAGATTGGCAAAGACAGTCGCTGTTTAGACTACAAAAAATATAAAGATTATATTCACGAACTTGCAAGCAAAGGAGTTTAAAAATGAAAAAGACAATAAGTTTAGTTCTTTTAAGTCTTGGGCTTTTTACAAAAGCGTTTTGTGGTGGTTATCCAGTATTTGACGTGTCAAATTGGCTTCAAGGACTTGATACGTTTTATACCACTTACGATATGTTAATGAATACCGTAACCCAGATTGAAAATCAGTATAAACAGATTCAACAGGCTGTCGAAAATGCAAAATCTATTGATTGGGATAATATTGAATTTGAAGGCGGATTCGATATTAGAGATGATATTAAAAAAGTAAACAGAAGAATAAACCGAAGTTTAACGCAGGCAAATCGAATAAAAGACGCATTAACACAGGATACACTTCAAGTAGGTGATAATCGTTATTCTGTTGCCGACCTTTGCGGAAAAGGCGACCCAGACAAAAATCTTGCAAGAATTGGTGGTGAATATATCGGTTTTTTAACAGCCAATGCTCAAAAAACATTAAACGATATGGAAAAAGGTTTAACAAAAAAGCAAAAAGAAGCAATCTGGCAAAAATATGGTATTTCACCAAAGAACTATCTTTTAGTAGACCAGACAAAAAATTTTTTTAAGAGTGAAGCAGAAAAATTGATTCAAAAAGTTCAGCCAGCTATTACAGAGTTAGAACAGCAGGAAGAAGAAGCAGAAGATAGTGCACTTGAACAGGCTGTAAAATCACAGACAGATTCAAACGGAAACGTTACAGAAGGTTCCGATAGAGAAGGTACAAGAATTCTTTTAAGCCGCTTAAAAGAAAAATTTAGTCAACTTATAGACGATTTTAATGCTGGAGTTGCAATGTATTGCTCAAAAGTAATGGCAGACGAAGCACAAAAAGAAACAGAAAAAGACGCAGCGGCATCGGCAGCAGAAACTAGCAATAATCAGCAAAGTAAAGTTGGTTCTAACTTTAAAAAATAAGGAATTTTTATGTCTTGGGTAGATTCTCCAGTATTATCGGCTTTTGAATATTTTAGCGGTGTAATGGCTACTTGTTATAATTGGGCGGTTAAATACGCTGCACTTTTTGGAACAATCGGACTTGTCTGGCTGGCACTAAAACTTATTCTTAATAGAGAACAGGTAAAAAATGCGTGGTGGGATATTTTTTTTAAGTGGCTTGGTTTTGTTCTTGCAATGACATTTTATCCAATGCTGTGTTTTGGTATGTCCAGTATCGGACACGAAATCGGTTTAACTGCAGGTGCTGGAAAAACAGTTGTTATAAGCGAACTAAAAAAATTAAAGTCAGCGTGTGTAAAAGATTTACAACTTCAAAAAAAATGGGCAGAAGACCTTGTTGATGATATAGCAACTTCTGTAAATGATTTTTCTTTTAATGCAAAATTTGAAAATACTTATAATTATGAAGATTTTTTAAATTCTCTAAAGTCTGAAGTTAAAAGCTATAACTGGAGCTGGAGTCAAAGTTCTGAAAAAAAAACTATTGAATCAAAAATAAAACAATACAGAGAAAATTCTCCAGATTTTAATGCACATAGTGCTGCAACTTTGGCAATTCTGAATAAAATTCTTGTTGAACGTAATCTTGACGGAACAAGCGGTGATGATTTAACAAGTTCTTATATTGACCTTGATATTTTCTTAAAAGACGCAGACGGAAATGAAACAAATTATATTTCTGCAGCGGCACTTTTGCGCCTTGTTGCCTTAACAGCAACAGTTATGCAGGAAAAAACTGAAGTAATATATAACAATGTAAGCGATTCTGTAGCCGCAGAAGATATTGGTTTTATAAAAAGCGTAGCTGGAAACATTAAAAATTATTTCAATAAATTTCTTTCAATCTTAGAATGTTTTTTTTGTATTATAATTTTATTTTCTGCAACGGTTTTTTGTGCTATTCAATATGAAATGACGATTATTGAATACATCATTGTTACAGGACTTTTTGCAGTTTTTATGCCGTTAATGCTTTTTGATGGAACAAAGGATATTCCTAAAAAGTTTGTACCTGTATTAACAGCGTTTTTAATGAAAATAATAGTAATGACCTTATGTCTTATGTTTGTTTTTTACATTATGGTTCAAATGTGTGTAAACGAAATGAAATATGACGGTGGTATGAATTTAACAAAAATTCTTGAAGTTCTTCTTTATAGTTTTCTTTGCTTTATTTTAACACAAAATGCACCAAAAATTGCTCAGACAATTATGACAGGTCAGCCACAGTTAAGTATGGGAGAAGCAATGCAGGCTGTTGGAAGTATGGGAGCTGGAGTGGCACTTGGTGTAAAAGGTGCAAAATTAGGTAAAAAGGCTGGTGTTGGTGCTGCAAAATTTACTGGTGCGGTTGGCAGGAAAATTGGAAACGGAATTGGTAGCGGAATAACTAAATTTGGGCAAATAAAGAGTGCTGTAAAAGGTGCTAAACAAGGCGTAAGAGATGTTGTAAGTCAAAATAAAGGTACATTTAGTGCAAAAGAAGCTAAAAAACTTGAAAACAGGGCTGCAAGAAGGGCGCTTGGGCGTGAATTAGTATTAGACCCATTAAACAATATGAAAAACGGAGTTGCTGGCGGAATAAATAACTTCTTCCATAATAATTCTAATAAAACTGCTGGTTCTGGTGGTGGAATGTCAAAAAGTGAAAGAAATCCTTATTCTAATCCAAACAGGACTTTTAAAACTTCAAGAACAGCAGACGGAAAAAATGAAAAATTTTTGGATTTTAGTAAAAGACGAGCTAATGAAAGTTCAGAAAGGGCTAAAAATAATGCTACCAATTATGCAAATAAAGCTGTTGAAAAAAAACAGGAAGAAAAGAAACAATCAGATATTTCCGACCTTGCAACAGACAACAGAGCTTATGGCGAAGATTAGTTAAAGCAAAAAAAAAGCTATGCTCTATTTTGAACATAGCTTTTTTTGTTTTTATTTACCCCTCTTATCATTCACAATACTCAAAATTATTCCAATTATAATCGTCAAAACAAAAAGTACGCCAATTCCTATTAACCCAATTTTTGCTATATGAATTACATCTTGAAAAAAGGTCGTATGATAAACGAGATGATTATAAAATTTTATAACGCATCTTGCCCCAAAAACAAAAGCACAAAAAATCATTATAAGATAGCTACCAATTATCATTAACATATAAAACCTCCAGAAGAATTATTTCTTACATTTAAGAGCATATTACCTTATCTTGAAAAAAGCAACTATTTTTTCTAGTTTTTTTACATAAATATTTGCTGAATTGCTGTTAAAACTGTGCTTATTGTTTTTTCATCAAGACTTTCAATTAGTGCTGGAGGATTTTTATAGCAATATGTATTTATCGAATGATAGTTTATGTAGCCTTTTGTCGATAAATTTTCTAGTTTTAAGCCTTTTTCACAAGTTTGTGTAATATTGCAGCCTATAAAACTGTGTTCTTTTTCGTTTTGAATTTTGTTTGAAAGTACAAATACGCAGGTGTTATCAATACTTACAATATCACCTCGTTTTGCAACATAATTTTGTAAAACAGGAATATCACCGTCTGTAAAAAAATCTATGGGATTTACTTCCAGACACGCTTTTTTTATAAGTTCAACTGTTGGTTTTGCCCGATATGCAACAAAAATATTATAAGCCGACAGTTCAGAAAGTCCGTATTTTTCGCCAGTTGCCCTATAGTCAAATTTATGCTGTTTTACAAATTTGCATATATTTTCAGCATTCCACTGTGGCACAAGTTGTGGAGGATAGGGAAGTTGTTCATCTGTAAAAAACAGCCATTCTATCGGTGCTATTAAATGACATACAGAACTTATTATTCTGTAGGAAGGAAGTTGCTCTCCAAATGCAAGGCGATACATTGCCGAATGAGTAAGTCCATTGGCAGCGCACCATTTTCTTAACTCCCGATTTTCAATAAGTTTAATGATTTTTTGTTGTGCATACGTAATGCGAGAAGGAACAGGTTTTAACATAGTTTTATCCCAAAATTCTTATTATGAAACAGCAAAATGCTGTTAAAAAAAAACAAAAAGATTTTAATACATTATTTTCGATAAAACAATATTGCAAAATTGAACCGACACGTGTCGGTCGAAAGGTTTTATTCTTCCTGCTGGAGCATTTTTATAACTCTGCTTTTCCATTGCAGATGAATAGGCTCAAGAATCTGACAGGAAATATTTAAGAATTTTTTTTCGCCAGTATTTGTTACTCGTGATTGTACTTGATGAAGAAGAAGAATGATTGTTTCTTTTGGATTTTCAAATTCAAGTTTTAATTTAAAAAGGGCAGTGTGTTTTAATAATTCTTCATTGTATAAAGTTAAAAGTTGAATTCCGTGTATGCTTACATCTACAAGCACGCAAGGTTGAATTAACTTTATTCCTTCAAAAAAAATATATTGTTCCATTTTTTCAAGACCGAGATTTTTGTAATTTGCTGAATTGATTTTTATTCTTTTTTCTTTTCGTCTTGAAAAATGGGTAAAAATTATTTCCAGTTCAGAAAGTGTTTTTAATATTGAATTAAAACTTTCGCTTTTATATTTATCTTTTACATTTACACAACAGTAATTATAACCGACTTCAATTACCGTTACTTGAACATCTGTATTTGCTTCTGGATTATCCTTAAAGTTTATGTGCAGATTTATTACATCGTTAATATTGAATTCTGTTGGACTTCCTGTAAAAAAAGTCCATTTTTGTTTTTCTACCTGTTGCAGGGTACAAAGTATTGATTGGCTTCCTTTATTAAAACTTAACGAGGCAATTCCAAGACTATTGCAATATTCCTTTGAAATATTCATTCATATACTCCAGCGTGATTTTTATATTTATCAAATAAGGTCATTACATCTGATTTTTTTGCTTCACTATATTGAATAAGTCCTGCCAGCTTGTACCAGAAAATTAACGGTAAAGAATAGACTGCATTTTCATTCTCTTTTGTTAAAAGATACAGGCATCTTTTTAAGTGGTCTATTTTTCTTCCTCGTGCCGTAAAAATAAGACAGAGTTTTTCATTAACGCTTGGTAAGGTTATGGCTTGTCCGTCTTTTTCATTTTCCCAGCAGGTAACAATATAAGCTCTTCTAAATCTTGAAAAAGTATAGAAAAGACAAAAAACAGTACCGCCTAAAAACTTAAAGTGAATGTATTTTTCGTCTTCATCTTTTATTGGAGCAGATATTTTACAACCGTAAGCATAAAGCGTGTAAGCCGTTTTTTCCGTGTAAGGTATGTCAACCGTAACGTTATATCTCATTGTAAAAATATATCTTTTCTAAATTTTCATTTCAATATTGAATTTGTTACAAAGTTTTATTGATATATAATATTTTTTATAATAAAATATTGCATATTGTACAAATTATTTTTAATCGGTCGCCCTAGATTAGAAATAAAACAATACGAGAACTAAAAAACTTTTTTAAGGGAGGTATTTTATGGAAAATCAGATTAAAATTTCCAACAAAGACTGGAACGGATATTTTGTTCCAAAACAGAACGCAAAAATCATTAAAGAAGGTATTGAAAAAAACATTGCTCCTTTTCTTTTTAATGACGGAAAAATCAACACTTCTGCAATTATCAATGTAAACACTGGATATTCCCTTAATGCAAAAGAACTTATCCCATTACAGATTGTAAAAGCAAAAAATGGTTATGATTCTGACTTTGTAGGAACATACCAAAGTGCAAATAAGGCAGCGGTAAATATAAAAAAAGGCGAAAAAGGTACATATTACAACTGGCTAGACGGAAACGGTGATTACCAGCACTCTGCCTTTTTCTTTCCAGAACAGACTGAATCAAAAGAAAAATTCACAGACTATGCAAAATCTAATCTCAAACAAAAGTACTACGGAACAGATAAAACTATTTCTGTAACTAATCCCAGCGAGTATTTAGCTTCTTATGTCGCAGCTTGCAAAACAGGAGCAAAACTTGATGTTACACCAGAAGTAGTTGATGCATTTAAAAATGATATGCTTAAAGTTTGTAATAATGAACTTAAACGCACAAATGCAGAAAAAGACACTTCTATAAAACCTTTACACGATGTACTTTTTGAAGCTGATAAAAAGGCTTTAGAAATTATCAAACAGGTAACTCCCCCAAAAGAAAAAGACCAGACTTCTCAGCAAAAAGTAGAACAAAAAAATAACCAGAAACTAAACTCTGGCTATAGTCGTTAATTCCTAAATTTTCTCGCAGCTTTTATAAAAGTCTTCTCCTATTGCCAAATACAAAAAGCTGCGTTTTTTCTCTTTTTTTGTTTTTGCTGAGGTTTTAATTTTGACAAATTTTTATTCAGACTGGCGGAATGTAAATTCTAAAGGTTATACCGCACGTGATTTTTTCTTTGCGCAAGTTTATGAAGCTCTGGAAGAAAATGTAAAAAATCACACATTGCCGTTTTTTAATAATGACCTTAATTCCATTCCAAGAGAACTTTCCACTGGAAAAATCATTAACAATATGAACTCAATAGCACTGGAACAGGTTGCTTCTAAAAAAGGCTATAAATCTAATTTATGGATTTATGGCGATGAGTTAAATCAAATTCAAAAAGAAGTTGGCAATCTTTATTACAAAAAGAACGCTGAACCTGTTTTATGTCTTGGAATAAACGATTTTAATGGAACACATCTTTTTGAGCAGGATTTTAAAGTGTCAGAAGGTGGCTCAAGAAGAAATGAACAGTATCTGTATAACTTAGACAGCCTTGATGAAAAATCCCAGCAAAAATTACTCAAATATTTTGAAAAGGCAAATATTCACAATTCTGAATATGTAACAAAAAATCGCTCTGCCTATAGCTTTAACATAACTACTGGCGTAAATAGAAGTTTACAGGCAGAAGCAATGAGAAGGGCACAAGAAGCAAGTCAATCTGGCGAACTAAATTTTATTTCTGTTATGGCTTCTCATTATTTGCATACATTGACCAACAGTTTAGGGCAAAAAAGTAACGAAAACTATCTCAATAAATACAAAAACAGCTGTTATGAAAAATGTTCTGAACTTATTACCAACGTAAAAGAAGGCAATCTTTCTGAAATAAATGCAGGAAGATTTATCTGTAAGTCCTTATTTGCTGGAACTCAAGTCCAGAGAGTTGTAACAGCAAAAGGATTCAATCTTGAAAACGTTAAAAAAAATGAAGAATTAAGAGTTGCTGAAAACATAAGGCAAAATGCTTTCAAAAAATGTAACGGCTATTCTCGTTAAAAAAATAAATAAAACTTATATAAGGAAATTATTATGGAAAACTTAAAACTTGAAGTATTTACATCAAAACAGGGATATGACAATTATAAATTCACGGGTCAGCTTACTGATGAACTTAAAGACTATTTAAAAATGAATGGCTATTTATGGTCTAGGAATTATCAGTGCTACTATCCAGCTTCTCCAGATGCAAGAACACATAATAAGGAATTTACAGAACAGCTTAAAAATGACTTTTTTACAGAAAACAACTCTGTCAGCGAATCAACAAGAATAAATAAAGAAATGCTTAATGCAACTGGCAGTTTACTTGAAACAATGCTTCAAGACCTTTTGCAGCAGGTAAAATTACAAAACGAAAAAATCGCAGAACTTGAAAAGAAACTTACAGAACAGGCTAAAGAAAACGAACGAAAATTAGCAGCAGCACTTGAGAAAAGTTATCAGAGAACAGAAAAAGAAAATCCTAAATATCCTGCCTATGAAATTAAAACAGACGCTAATGGTAATTATGAAAATTTAGAAAAAAGAGAAGTAACTGATAGCGATTATATTCACAGCGAAGAATTTATTTCAAAATTTGGCGACTGGGAAAAGGCAAACAGAATTGAAAAATTAAAGAAAGCTCAAGCTTTGATTAAAGATAATAAAATTATATCTTCAAATGAAGACATAACTAAAATCGTTGAACAGCTTATTGAAAACGAAGATAGAAAATCTATTCAATCGATTGAAAAGGAACTTGGAAAAGTTGTTATCGGAAGTTACAAAAATAAAGATACGGGTCTTTTTATTAGTGTTTCAAATAGAAATGTAACTGAAATTGCGGATCATCATTATTTAACAAAAGAGCACATACAAGCAATTCAATATATTCCTGAAATTATAGATAGAGCAATTTTTATTGGTGAGGTAGAAAATGAAGATAAAAATAAGCATCCGAATATCAAAAAGTATAAATATTTTGCAAGTGGACTAAAGATAAATGAAAAGGATTTTACTTGTAAAACTGTAGTCGGAGTAGATAGCTACAATAATTGTTATTACGACCAATCTCTTTCTACAATCGAAAAAGGCAGACTAATAGACATTATTCAAGAAAAAAATAAGCTCGGAAACTTGTCGCCATTAATAACACAGCGTGAATCCGAGCAAATGACCGAAGCTGTTAATCCGATAATTCATCGGGACAGCAACGAGCCCAACGTGTATTATGATAAGCGCCTTATAAATATCTGTCAAGTTCCGCAACTTTCTTATATGGAAATGGTAAACGGTAAGTGGCAGCCAACGCAGGAAGCAATACAGGCTGTTAAAAATGGCACGCTCTACATTGAAAAGGAAGGTCAAAATTATGTTATGCACAATAATAGTCCAGTAAACGGACAAATGACAAAAAAAGCGGCAGATACTGCTCAACAGACAGAAAATGATATTGATGCAATAGTAAATGCAATAAGACAAGATGAATTCAATCAGAAACAATCTGACATTCTTGAATCTCAAAAACAGTCGTTTATCCTAGAAAAACTCGCAGCCGCTGGAATTGAAGTTATTTCTGACAAGGCGGAATTTGAAAGGATTTTAGCCAATGAAGCAAAACTTCAAAAAATGGTTACTGATTTATCGGAATTTGAAAGTCTTTCAAAAAAGATTGAAGAGGAAAAATTTAAAACAAATAATTTGAGCGAAGAGAAGAAAAATCTTGAATCGGAAAAACAGCGACTTATAGACAGGAATATTCAAGAATTTATCGAATACGCAAAAGAAATTCAAAAGTATATTCCGCTTCAAGCCTTAAACAGCGAAAACTCATTCTCGGAAACAGGCAATAAAGTTGTGTTTGGGGAAAAGAAAAATGTTGCCGTTGTAAACTATGCAGAGCAAGGCTTGAAGCTTATTATGACAAACATTGTACCTTACTCCATTTCAAGTATAGGCATAAAAGATTTTGAAACATTTCAAAATGAATTACAAAATTTTGGATATTCTGGTCGTGTGCGAGAACTATTTGAACCATCAAATAGAATTAACGAACTAAATGAAAATTTAAAATCTCTGTTAGAGAAAAATCTTACTCTCGAACAACAAAAGCAAAACAAGCTCCTGACTGAATTAGGTAACCTCAAAACAGATTTGCTCAAAAACAGCCTTGATAAATCAAGCATAGAATCTGACTTTGCCAAACTTGACAACTCATTAAGGTTCAACGCCAATTTTGAGATTGAAAGCAAAGAACTTAGCGAAGATGTTTCCATATTCCCCGGTTCAACAGGAAAAAGCGGAATGGGAATCAGACACATTATCGAAGAACGATTCAAAAAAGACAATCTTTCTCAAGATGAAATCACGGCATTAACTGCACTTATTCTTGAGTCAGTAAAAAACGGAAAAATAACTAGAGAAAGTGATTATCAAGCTGAATTTACTAAAAACGGAATCGTCGCAATAGTAAGAAAAGACTATTACGGAAAAGAACAAAACTGGATTTTAACAGGTTTTGCTTATGATAAATCTGATTTAGAAAAAAATAGAGAAGCGACAGAAACTATAAAGACGGTTATCGCCAATTATAGCAATTCAGATGGCTACTCTTATTTCCGCAACCAAGTGGGAGCTGTCATCGCTTCTCTTGATTCAAATATAGCACAAACAATGAATAAGTCAACCGTTCATAATTTTGTTCAGAACAACGAAGTTTACGGCTTTGCTTATGAGGGAAAAATCTATCTCAACCCCGATATTATGACTTCCGAAGTCGCCTTGCACGAATACACACATCTTTGGGACGCTTATATTCAGGGAACCAATCCGGAAGTTTGGAATAAAGGCAAAAATATTTTGAAAAATATTTACCTTTGGAATGAAATTAAAAACAATTCTGATTATGCAGACATTGCAGATAATGAAGACCTAGTTGCAAGCGAAGTTCATTCTCGAATCTGCGGAAAAATGGCGGACGCAATCCTTACAAAAATTGCAGAACGAGATGGTGAACTTACAAAAGACACTGTTATTGATTGGGATAAGGAAGTTGACCAGTATATTTATGATAATTTCAAATCTGTTCGCACTAGTGCTAATGTAAATGAAATTCGCTCTTGGTTTGCGCAGCCGATGAAGGACTTTATGAACGGTGTGAATATTACGCAGAGCGTTGAGCAAAAACAGAAATCCTATTCTTGGAACGAAATCTATGTAAATGCAATAAGACAAGACGAATATTATGACGGTTATATTGAAGCTGCAAACGGTGAGATGATGACTATTGACGAAGCTCTTAACTGGGAAGAAGAACAGAAAATGCAGTATTCACAGGAAAATGACGAGCGTGAGGCAGAAAGTGCTAATAGGGATTTTGAAATAACAAAAAGACTTGAAGAAATTGTTACAGAAATCAAAAATTCAGATTTTACACTTGAATCAAAATACGAAAACGAAAAGCATTCTGTTATTCTTACAAACAAGAACGGAGATGTTATTTTCAGCGCAAAAGAAAATGACAGCATTGTAATTCCTGTTGAACATACAATCGCAGCTTGGGCAAATGATGATAATTCACAAAATGCACAAAAACTTGCAGAGGAATTTTTTAATCTGGTTTACGAAGACGGAATTCGTGGTGGCTACTATGTAAACGCAATTTTTAAGAATGGATCTAGCCTCAACATTGAAGATGATAAAACTGTAAAAGTCGAAAAAACTTTTGATATGCTTACAGCAGAACAGCAGAAAGAAGTTGTAGAACTTTACAGGTCTAGCGATGACCAGCAAATGCTAGATAAATGGCAGAATGAACTTCAGAATTTTGCTATTCAAAACAACATTGAAGACAAACAGAAAATAGCAGAAATAACAGACATTGCAATAAATCCACCAAGTAATGAGTGGATTGAAAATTATCTAAAAGATAAAAATGTTAATTTTAACACAGAATACTGGAATGACATTTTTGCAACACTTCCGCAAAACATTGCTACTAATTATGTTGATGACAAAAAAATATCCGATTGGAACACAATCTCAAGAAACTTATTTCCTATCGAGGTTCTCCAATCGGAGAACGAAAATATACTCACAAAATCGGCTCTTGTCAACAAAACTGTTGTAGTTGAAAACAATCTAAATTCAACAGAAGAAGTATCTAAAAATCCAGATATTTCATACTTTGTAAAAAGCACGGCAGAATTTGAACAGTTTGAAGATTTTAAGCCAATTACAGCTCTTAGTGCAGAACAGGCAATCGAAAAATATGCTGAATTGCAGGAAAAAAATGTTGATTGCGGAATCGGCATCAATATTAAAAATGACAGTATTTTTGATGATAAAGACGCAGACGGTATAACTGTTCTTGTCCGTAAAAATGGTAAAGATACATTTAACGTTTATGGCGACACTTTTGTAAAACAACTCAAAGAAACTAATGAACATAGTCAGAATGTAATTGCAGCATTTGAAGAACTCTATAATGAGGCAAAAAATGCAGGACTTTCTATTGAAGACGCTTCTTGGATAGATGAAAAGAAAAATGAATTATTTGATAATCAAGTATTAAATGAAGATTCAATCAATGAACATACATTTGAAACGTTTAATATTAACCCAGAACTTCTTAATGCAGTTGTAAATGAAGAACTTGACCAGATTGAAAATTCTGGAGAAAGAAAAAGACTAGAAGAAAATGCTGTCGAAAAAGATGACAATGTTGAAATTGAATTAACAGAAACAGACCTTGCAGCTTTTAAAGCTGTAGTTCCTCGCAGTCAGTATATTTCAACTTTGGAATATATAAATGACGGTGAAGAAAGCGACTTTTTTAAGAGTAAGATAAAAGACATAGCAACAAAAGTTCGTAATGCGCCTAAACTTTATGAAACAGACGGAGCAGAAGAACACAATATTGTTTTAAGATATTTTCACCCGTCTGGAACAGAAATTTTTATTACAGAAATTGACAAAAACGGTAAAGAGGCTTTTGGTTATCAAGTTTTGAATGACGATTATCAAATGGCAGAATTTGGGTATATCGACATTGACGAAGTAAAAAATATTAGTCTAATGGAGGTTGATTTCCACATTCCAGAAGGAATGACCCTTGAGCGTTTTTTGTATAACCAAGCACCAGAAGAATATCCTCAGTATGAAAAATTCACCCAGAAAGAACAAGAAAATAATTCTGAATTAAAACAGGAAAATTCGCCAGATATTCACAGCGAAAACGAAAAATCACAGAATAAATTTGTTGTTACAGAATCTGTAACATTTCCTTGTAACTTTGCTTTTCCAGCTAATTTAAATGGCGCAAGTTTTGAAGAACATAAAAAGTATGTTGAAAATTTTGTTCAAGGTATGAAATCTAACGTTGGTGATTTTAGTGATGAATACGAAACCGAAATTTTTACAGACAAATATAGTGATGATTTCAACGTAAACTTTACACTTCAAGTTCCAAAAGATTGTGTGTATCCGCTTGAAAAAACTTTGGAATGGAAAAATTACATCGTTAATCGTGTAGAAAATCAATATTCTGATAATAGTGTTCAAATTGTTTTTGACGAAGGTAACAGTCTAACTAAAATTTTTGATAGCGAAGAAAAAGTACAGGAATATTTAACTGAACATCAAAAAGAAATCAATACCAAGTGTGAAACTAATCTTCTCGGTAAAAATCCTTATGCAACAGAATGTCTTTTAAGCGACATTGAAAATGCTCGTAGCACAGGAGAAATTCTTTTTAACGGAATTACAAAAGATAATGTTGATACATTTATCTATTACGCAACAAATTTAAATTCTTCTAATATCCAAGTTGCGTATATTGATAACGAAAGTGGCAACAAGCAACTTTATTGTAGAAATCTTGATAATGATGAGAATACTGATTTTGATAAGTTCCCACTATCAGGTTTATATAAGTTTGCAGAACAAGTTGCTGAAAATGATATTGAGAAAAATCTTGATATTATCGAAGAAGAGGGCAATTTCAAAAAACTTACAGAAATCTTTAAGGACAGTAAGTTTATCCAAGATACTTATGTTGAGCAAAACTCCCAGTACCTTTCGATTGGACAACTGATTGAAAATGAAGTTAATTCAGTTGAATTTACAGAAAACATCTTTGATTTCAAAAATTCTCTTAATGAATATTTTGAAAAAGGAATTCGCCCAGAAAATGACCGTTTTATAATCGGAAAAACTCCGCTTGTATTACAGAAAACTGGAAGTGATATTACAGAAGTTACTGTTCCTGTATCTGTAATTAAAAAGGCTGTAGAAACTCACGGATTATCAAAAGATGAAATAACTCGTTCTCTTTTAGAAATATATAATCCAATTCTCATTTTTGATTCAGATAAAAATGCAACAGAAAACAAGGTTGATTCAAAACTCATTCTTACAAATGTCTTTAAGGACGAAAAACCACTTGCGCTTGCTGTTAATGTGAATTCCGATGTAAAACTCAAAGATTCAAATATTTCTGTTGAAGTTCAAGATATTCGTTCTATTCACGATAGAACTGTTGTTGCAAACAATGAAACTGATTTAATTCAAAAATGGACTAATGACGGACTTTGCAGATATATAAATGATAAAAAAATATCCGATTGGAGAAGTCTCGCAAGGATATACTTTCCTATTGAGCTTATGCAAGCGGGTAAACCCAATGTACTTAAAAACTCTTCTCTTGTCAATAAAAATGAAGAAGCCCTTTTCGATTTTCTTTTAGAAAAAGAAAAAGTTGAAAATCAAAAAAGGATAGAACGGGCAAAAGAAGAACTGTCAAATCCAGAGTATCAAGACCAGACTGACGATAATTATTCACAGGAAGAACGTGAATATATAGAAAGACTTGAAAACTTATCTGAGGAAGACTTTAAAAATACAGTTCGCTGGAAGTTAAACATTCAAAAGGAATTTGAAGAATCACATCGTCAACTCGTTGAACATATGGAAGCTGAACGTAGAAGAAGGAGGGAAGTGCAGGCAGGAGAATTATTTGCTGCTGATGAAGGTTCGGCAACTATCACAGTAAAAAACCAAGAAACAGGCAGAGAAATTTCAATCCAGCCGAGTGGAAATTTAGCAAAAAATGTAATGCACTTAGGAAGATTAAAGAATCTTTCTGAAGCAAATCTTGTAATTGCAAAACTTAAGTCGAAGGGGCTAGAAATTGCTTCTACGGAATTTAGCATACTTTTGTATGATGATGAAAAATTCTACGAATTTGCTGATGGTACAAGCTTAACTACTTGGGATTTTAAAGCCTTTATTAAAAAAGATTTAAAAATTACCAAGCGAATGAAAGATTTTTTGAAGATTGAAAATAAAGATGAACAGGAAAAGCCAGACCTCAAGACTTACCACACACTCACAGAAGAAGATGTAAAGAATCTTGAAATAATCAGCGATGAAGATTTTTCTGACATTGTTGATTCAATCATCTTAAACGACTATAGACATATTCCAAACGCTATTCGCCTGCCAAATATCAATGAGCAGCTTGCAGAAAAGATTGGACTTGAAAAAGATTCTGCGTTCATTATGAAAAGAAGTGCTACTCATATCAGACCAGACAGAAAGGGTAGTTATGACCAAGCTCTCAGTACAGAAGAATATTACAGTATTCCAAAAGTAATAAGAGAAGCAACTTTTGTTGTCGTTGATAAAAGGACACAAAACTTTCAAATCGTTTTTGATGATAACGATGACATCAAGAAAATTAACAAACTTGTTTTTAATAAAGATAAACTTGGAAATTACTTAGTAACAGTTGGAAAAGTTGACAGACGTGATGGTATTTCTGAAAAAAACAATACCGTTGTGGCGGTAGGAGTTGCACCTACAATATCAGCCCTTCGTTTTCCAGAAGAACTGCCCGCTACTCGTTTGCGACCATCAACCACAACGGTTACCGAAAGTATACCGCAATCAGTAGTAAATGCAAGCATTGAAAACGCAATTTCTTCAGAAAGTGAACCGACACGTGTCGGTTCAAAGACAAAATCTGAAATTAAGAAAATCCGTGAACAGTGCCGTGAAATCCTCAAAAAATCTGATTCTGAAATCACAGAAGAGGATAAGGCTATTCTTGCTCAGTACGAAGGGGCAGGTGGAATAAAGGAAGATAATCGTACTGACAATGGCGTATTAAACGAATTCTACACTCCGAATAATCTTGTTCAAAAAGTATGGAATATTGTTGATTCTTATGCACCTGCTGCCGTAACTGTCCTTGAACCGTCTGCTGGAGTTGGTCATTTTGCAGAAAACAGACCAAATAATCAGTTTACAATGCACGAAATTGACACGACATCGGCACGTATTAACCGTATTTTGCACCCAGATGCAAAAATTATTGAAGGCGCATATCAAGAGCAGTTCTTTGATGAAAACAAGCGTGCATTAAATCCAAACTTTGTACAGCCTAAGTATGATGTTGTTATCGGTAATCCGCCTTATGGAAAAAACAATAATGAATGGGCAGGTAAGGGCGAAGGCAAAGAATTTGACCGTGCAGAAGAATATTTTATTTCAAAAGGTTTAGACGCACTTAAAGACGAAAACTCAATTATGGCTTTTGTCGTTCCGTCTGGATTCTTGAATACTGCAAGAGATAAGCAGAAAAACATTATCGCAGAAAAGGGAAAACTCATTGACGCATACCGCCTGCCAGAAGGTACTTTTGGTACAACGGAAGTTGGCACAGACATTATCATTATGCAGAATTGGGAAAAAGAGCGCCTTGAGATTGAAGAAAAATTCCCGACTGCTAACGATGCATATAAAAAAGCAACTCTAAGACAACATATTGCTTTATCAAAGGGTATGCTCAGCGATAACGCTTACTTTAATCAACACCCAGAAAAAATTTTAGGCGAAGTACAAACACGCACAAACCGTTTTGGAAAACAAGAAGAATATGTCGCAGTTCACGAAGGACTTACTGTGCAGGACGAATTGAATAAGATTGACGGATTACTTCCGAAGACAGAAAAAGAAAACGAGTGGCAGACGAGATTTTTTGAAGATAACCAAGATGTTTTCAGCGCAATTGATGAATATATCGAATATGGTATCTCTCCAAAGAACCACGAATTTATTTTTAAGAAAATGCCTGCAATTCTTACATCAATAGAAATTGCAGAACTTGAGATTGTTCTTACATCTGGAATAATTGAAAAAGCAAGGCAACACGGACTTTCTAATAAAGAAATCAAAGATACACTTCGCAATCTTGCATCACCTCTTGCAGTTTTTGATTCTGACACAGACAAGACGGAAAATAAAAAACAATCTGTCGTGATTATTACTGATGTTGAGGCAAAAAACAGCGGAAGACCTACTGCACTGACAATCAATCTTGATACTCAAAGAAAAGGTTACGAACAAAGATATTCTATAAATGAAATTCGCAGTCTTCACGACAGAAAACTTATTGCTGAAAACGGTGTAAATATCGCTGAAGAATGGACTAAAAAAGGTCTTTTAAGGTATGTTGATGACAAAAAAATATCCAGCATTGCAAAAGAAAAAGAGGAGCATTTCCTCTCGCCTCTAGCAAAACTGGACACTGATAATGTAATCACATTCTCAAAATTTGTCAATAAACAAACTACACTAAAACAAAGTGATAAAACTTATAGTTTAGAAAATTATAAAGGTGAAGTTGAAACTTTCCACGATTCACTTATAAAGGCTTTAGACGCAGATTCTGTAAAACTTCCAATAGTTGATTATTCATATCAAAATTATGACGTTTTATTTTCTCAAGGTTTTGTTGAAACTCCGATTGAAACATTAAAAATGGGAAATAATCAATTCCAGAAGTTTAATAAACCAGATAGAGATTATCTTTTGGCTGCGGCATATCAGACTTTGACAAGTCCATCGTTAATTTTTGATTCTATATCGCTTGATTCAAAAGACGGAGAATTAAAACCTGTTCGTGCTTATGGAAAATCTTTTTATAGAGAGAATGAAGATAAATCAAGGGCAGTTGAATCAGTTGTAATTTTTAGGGAAGAAAACAATATTGTTATTGGTACTCACAATAAAGATTTTTCAAGATTCGTAAAACAAATAAAAACGGCTGACCAGATTATCTATGCAGATAAAACTGTCAGCCAGTTATGCGAACTCGTAAATAACGGACTCGCCTATGTGCGGACTGAAGGTGAAAACACCCAATCCCTAAATCCAAATTATAATGAAAGTAATTTACTGTCAATAGAAAAATTGATACAAGACAATAAACTTTCTGTAAAGCAAACCGACACGGAAGAAGAAAATAATCTCATTAAAGCCGAAAACGGTACATCAAAAACATCTTTACCTTCGACTAAGGAAACTTCCGAGCAACTTTCGATTGGACAACTAATTGAAAATGAAGTTAATTCAGTTGAATTTACAGAAAACATCTTTGATTTCAAAAATTCTCTTAATGAATATTTTGAAAAAGGAATTCGCCCAGAAAATGACCGTTTTATAATCGGAAAAACTCCGCTTGTATTACAGAAAACTGGAAGTGATATTACAGAAGTTACTGTTCCTGTATCTGTAATTAAAAAGGCTGTAGAAACTCACGGATTATCAAAAGATGAAATAACTCGTTCTCTTTTAGAAATATATAATCCAATTCTCATTTTTGATTCAGATAAAAATGCAACAGAAAACAAGGTTGATTCAAAACTCATTCTTACAAATGTCTTTAAGGACGAAAAACCACTTGCACTTGCTGTTAATACAAATTCATCAGTTGATATAAATAATCGTGGCTTGACTGTTGAAGTTCAAGATATTCGTTCTGTACACGACAGAACTGTTGTTGCAAACAATGGAACAGATTTAATTCAAAAATGGACTAATAACGGACTTTGCAGATATGTAAATGACAAAAAAATATCCGACTGGAGTACCGTCGCAAGGGTACAATTCCCTGTTGAGCTCCTCCAATCGGATAACAACAATATACTTACAAACTCTGCGATTGTCAATGATTATGAACTGTCTGAAGAAAAAATAAAAACTGTAGAAACGAACAGTCAAAACGCTATCGAACAAGTTTTTGAAAAATCTGCTGATAAAGTTATGTCTACGGAAGAATTTTCTCGTTATTACGGCAAGACTTATAACAAAACTGAAGTTGAACTTTGGCATAATACGGACTGGCAGGGTGTTATTGACTATAAGAAATTAAGTGCTGAACAGGAAACTTATATTCGCAACAGTCAAGATTATATTGAAATAAAAACTGGCGAATATATGCATAAGGCAATTTTTGCCAGTGGTGATATTTATAAAAAAATCAATGAACAGGATTATTTGATTCAAACTGCCTCAAATGATTATGAACGAGAACTTTATACAAAAAATAAAGAACTTTTAATGGCAGCAAAGAAAAAAGAAATTCCGCTGGAAGATATTCACGTTACATTAAAATCTACTCTTGCAGAAGAATACACTGTAGAACGTTTTAATTCAGACGGTGAAGGCGAAAAACTTAATTTGCAGGAAGCCTTTATTCTCTGGGCAAAGAACGAAACTCTTGACCATCCAAACTGGCGGTGGTGTAGTGTAGATTATACTACGGCTAATATTTCTCGTGATGATTTTCCAGAGAATATTTGGTGGGGAGATATTGTAAATTACATTGACGGCGAAATTATAAAAGCTGACAAAACACGTGGTGGCTGGAATCAAACAGAAGAAGAAATAAACGAACTAAAACAACAAAGAGAAGCAGAAGCAAACGAAAAACGACAGGCACGAAAAGACACAGCAGATAAACTTTTTGACCGCTTTATTCATAATGGCTTGTCAAAAGAAGAAGAATCAGCTTTTACTTTTGAATACAATAAACGTTTTAATTCTTTTGTTGCCCCAGATTATTCTAAATTACCTTTATATATTGACGGTATGAGTAAATATAAAGGAGATTCTCCGTTTAAGCTGTATCAACAGCAGGTAAAGGGCGCATCTTTCCTTTGTAATAAAGGTAACGGACTTCTTGCTTATGATGTCGGAGTTGGAAAAACGGCAACTGGCATTGTTGCAACTATAAATCAAATTCAGTCTGGAAGGGCAAAAAGACCTCTTGTTATTGTACCAAAAGCTGTTTATACAAAATGGGTAAACGATTTTACCCAGCTTTTCCCAAATGTTCAGGTTAATGCACTTGGTAATTTAAGTGATGATTTTGTAAAGCCGTATCTTGATAAAGAAAAGCCTCATTCGCTAAAGATTCCAGAAGGTTCTGTTTCTGTTATTACAGAAACAGATGCAAGTCTTGGTAAAATTACTTTTTCAGATGAAAGCATTAACGGCACATTATTTAATGATTTTGCAAATCTTTTGTCGCTTGATTTAGGTGAAAATAATTCTGACCGCGAAAATGCTACTAACCGTCAAAAAATCAAAGACGCAATCGGTGCTGCTTCACAGGTAAACAAGCAAAACTATTACTTCTTTGAAGACTGCGGTTGGGATAACCTAACTGTTGACGAAGCTCATAGATTTAAAAATTTGTGGGTAAAACCATCTGCAACCACCAGACGAGAATCAAACGAATTTGCAGGAATTCCAAGTGGAAATAAGCCTTCCAAAAAAGCTCTAAAACTTTTTGCTATGACACAGCTTATACAGGCTAACAATAATGGAAGTAACGTATTCTTACTTACGGCTACACCATTTACTAACAGTCCGCTAGAAGTTTATTCAATGCTTTCTTATATTGCACGTGAACGTTTACACGAAGCAGGAATCCCGAAATTAAGAGATTTCTTAAACGAATTTGCTCAGACCAAATTTGAAATGAGTGTTGATTCAAACAATTCAATCAAACACAAGCAGGTAATGAAATCTTGGAAGGCACTTCCAGCTTTACAGGGAATTCTCAAAGAGTACATTGATAAAGTAGACGCAGACGAAGTAAAAGGACTTGTAAGACCGTATAAAGTTCAGCACAAGGTAGCTCTGGAAATGACACCACTGCAACAAAAGTTGCGTCAAGCTGATGAAGCCCTTATGTCTTCAGCAAAAGCAGGAAATCTTGGTGCAACACTTGTTGCTATGACAAATATGCGTATTAACACAATCGCACCTGCACTTGCTAATCCTGCATATTATCCAAATATTGAATTACCACCTCGTAATCAAATGGTAGAAACTTCACCAAAATTAAAATTTGTTTGTGATACCGTTGCGGATATGTACAACAACGGAAATCAAGACAAAGGTCAGTTTATTTATCTGCCGTTAGGTAAAGATGCTCACGGTTATATAAAAAACTATCTTGTTGAAAAGAAAGGTGTACCAGCAGACGCAATCGAAATTATCAATGGTGAAATAAATAATCAGCAGGAAAAAAAGGACGCTATTACAAGAAAGTTTAATGACCCGAAAGAAAAGCTAAAAATTCTTATTGGTGGTTTTAATACTTCCGAAGGCATAGACCTTAACGGAAACAGTTTTGTTATGTACAACTGTTCTCTAGGCTGGAATCCCTCAGAAACCGTACAGGCAGAAGGACGTATTCACCGACAAGGTAACTTGCAGGGCGTTGTTCATACTGTATATCCGTTGATTAACGATTCCATTGATTCTGTTTTGTTTGAAAAACACAGTCAGAAAAAAGCACGCATTGACCAGTTGTTCAAGGCAGAAGGTAATGAAGTTGAAGTAGAAGATACTATCGACCCAGAAAAACTAAAGATTGAACTTATTAAAGACCCGATAAAACGAGCATCACTTATTGAAAGCGAAGCTTCAAAAGATATTCGCGTCAGCTTGTCAAAAGTTAATCTTAAAATAAAGTCTTTTGAAGAAATTGCAGAAGCAAATATCGAGTTAAAAAATAGTGTTCAAGACTGTCAAAAAACATTGCTCTCTTATGAAAAACAGGAAAAGGAATTCTTAACGAGCGGGCTTGAAGTTCCAGAGTACATAAAGAGCGATATAAAATACTACAAAGAACAATTACGAAAAAGTAACACAAAACTTCAGAAGACCGAAGAAAAGCTCAATTCTCTTAATCTAAAAACACAGGAAGAACGTGATTTATACCTTCATAATTTAAATGAACAAAAACACGAACTTGAAGAAAGGCTCGAAAACTTTACGACAAACGAGTTACCTAAACTTTTGAAAGAACTTGAAGAAAAGCGAATTGAAGAAAAAATAACAGCAATTTCCCTTGAAAAGCAAAGCAAAATCTTGCAGGCGGATATTTTAGGTAATTTGCGCCCAATGGAAGAAGTTAGACAAGAAGTAATGACAAATCAATTCATTGAAATGCTTAAAACGCAGGTCAAAGAAGGTGTTATTTCACAGGAAGAATTTGATATTTACAAAGCTGCAGGCTGGCAGAAATACGATAAATATCTTGCTGGAGAAATCACATTTGCTGAACTCAAGAAAGAAGAGAATATTGAATCGAATAAAAATTCTGTTGAACAGAAAACAGAAAATACTGTTTCTTCTGTAAAACAAGATTCTGTCGAAAATACTATCGAAAATGTAGCTTCAAAAAATGTTGATGATGACTTATCAAATATGATTGGTGGTCTTTGGGGAAAAGATAATACCAATGTTTCAGAAGTCAAAAAAGATACAGATAAAGAACTTTCACAACAGACTGAAGAATTACAGATTTTTGACAGTGCATTTAGGGTAAGATTCAACGAAGGCAAAATTGACCCAGAACTTACTCCAGAACAACTTGAACAGGCGCAGGAAGTTCGTAATAAAATTATATTCCCTCAGATTAGTGAAACTCAGAGCGGAATGTACAAGGCGTTTAATGATTTTGCAACTGGCGATGTTTTTGATATTGTCGGTAAAAGCATTGATATGGACGGTGATTATATGACTGTAACAGGTGTAAAACAATTACAGTCTGCAATGGAAATTTACAGAAATAAAAACTTTGAAACTTTCCGTTACATTATGATTGACCGCAAAACAGGCGAAATTGCAGACCAGCTTGCAGTAAGTTCTTGTATGCCTAACTCAAGTTCTATTGATGACAAAGTTCAATCTATTTTGAAATCTGTTATTCAACAGGCAGATGTCAATAATTATGCAGTTGTAATTGCTCATAATCACCCAAGTGGTAAAGTTGAACCTAGTTTACAGGACAGGCAGACGACAAAAGCCATAGAACAGGAACTGACAGAAAATAATATCGACTTTGCAGGACACATTATTCTTGACCACAGCACATTCAGTTTTTATGACCCGAAAGACAGACAATGGAGCTTAATTACAAATATTGATAAAAGCCTTGAAGAAGACAAATTTGTAAAACAGGATTTTGTACTAAAAGATAATGTAATTCTTAATAATGTTGATTTAAGCAATGTCGCAAAGAAGATTAACGACAACAACAACTGGAATGATAACTTTATTCCTGTTGTATTTACTAATTCAAATGAAGAAGTAAGTGGCATAAAACTTTACGACAAAAGTTTTTTTGAACGTTTTAACGCAGAATTCATCAGAAACCGTATGCAGTTTAATGGACTGGAAGTAGGAGCTAGTAAAGCATATCCGATTGTTACAAATGCATTTAACAAAACACTTTCTTTTGGTGAGCGAAAAAACTTTGAAGAAAAACTCACAAAACTTGTAGAAGGTAATGCATTTACCGATGTTGCACTTCCAAAGGGAAAAACGCTTGCTTCTAAACAAGGAATTAACACAGGCAAAGAACTTTATTCACAGAAAAATGCAGTTGTAAAAGGTATTCAGTCAACTTTTGTAAGAAAAGTAGAGCAAAACATATTTGCAGCTAAAACCGCTAGTGAATATGACAAAGACTTTGTTAAAAAACTTGAACAACGCAAAAAGGCAGCTGGAATAACACACTAAAGAAAAAACGGCACTTGTAAAAAATGCAGGTGCTGTTTTTTATAAATTCACGAACAAAAACGCCTTGCTGCCAAATTTTTAATAATTACTAAGGAGAATAAACTTATGAATGAAGAAAAAAAATCTGTTTTTAACTATGAAGATGTTGAATTAAAAGACCTTTCACCAGAACAGAGCAGACTACGAGCTGACTATTTTGATACTCTCAAATGGCAAAATGCAAGCGGGGAATTATCAGAATTAAATTCTATTGATGTATTTTTTGATTTTAGAAATCACGAAGACGAAAGACTTGAGTTTTTAAAAGCCTGTAGTGAAGTCAATTTAACTAATACATACGGCAATATTCATTCAGTTGAACAATATCTTTGTCATAAATTTGGTATGAAAACTCATTTTGATAAGGACTGGAATCCGCAGATTTTTGAAGAAAACAAGGAGTTTTACAGTCAAATCAACTTTATTGCACAGGGAATTGTAAGCAGAGAAAGAGATATACATAACGCTATTTTGGACGGAAAAACTTCTTTTTCTGAACGAAAAGCAGGCACATTGTCTGAAAATTATGGTATTAGTAGCGTTTCTGACTTGGAGAATTATGTTTCTAAAAATCTGCTTAATAAAGATATTGAACAGGAAAATATTTCCGAAGAAAAATTTTTTGATAGAAAATCTTTCTTAGCTGATAAGACTGTAATTACAGATGAAGATATAAGTTATTTATTAGAATTTGAACCAGAAGAGATTAATTATAAATCTATAGAACGTTTTACTGATAAAAAATTTAAGGATATGAGTGAAGAAGAAAAGTCTAATCTTATAACTAGGCTTGAAAACGCAGATTATAAAAAGTTCAAAAATGGTTGGATTTCAACATCAAAACTTTTATATGAAACATCGGAAACTCTTGCAAAAGAAATAAAGACATTAAATGTTTTAAATAATTTAGGATATTCTGTGTATTTACTACCTTTTGGTTACTCTCGTAATAATCAAGATTTTTTACAAAAATCTACAGATTCTATTTTAGAACATAGGTTTTTAGAAATGAAATCTATCAGTTCAGATGGCAAAAATGCAGGTTATAATGCTTACAGAGAAAGTCGAAAACAGGCAAATAATGTTATTTTATCTTTTGAAAAAGATGTTCCTTCAAATATTGCACTAAATAATGTTCAACGTAGTTTAAATATTTCAAAACATATTTATGATGAAAATAATGAAACAGTTGATATGTCTGGGTATGTATTCTTGCATTTTGAAAAAAACAATGAAACTGAATTATTTGAAATTGATAAAAATGGAAGAACAAAAAAGGTAGAATTAAATTCGTTTGGTTTAAAAAATACAAGGGAGTCAACGAAAGACTCCCAGGTTGAGGTCGAGGTCAAGAATAACTCTATCGAACAACCAAGTCTAAGTATATCATTCGGTGAAAAATTGTCAATCAATAATGATACGAAACGTGAGGCGACCGATTCCATAGGTACGGGGATCGCTCGCTATGGATACACGCCTGGCTTTCTCGAAATATACGACCAAGTGGGAGCAGTCGCTTCTGAGTTAAATATACACAAGGAAAATTCCGTTGTCAACGAAAAACAAGATAATGATTTTAATAACGCTGTTGAAAACCGTTTTAACAGCGCTTCTCAAAAATTAGCTTCTAATTTGAATTCTGAAAATTATAAAGAAGTGTTGGACTTATTAAATAAAATGGAAGAACTGGCTGGTGTTCCTTTAAAAGAATCTGCAAATGAATTGCAAAAATCTATTGAAACAAAAATAAATGCAGAAAAGGACTTAAAGAATATGGAATCTGAAACAAAAGCGGAAGTTGAAAAGTCAACAACCGACCGACACGTGTCGGTCGAAGATAAAACAAATGAAAAACAGGTTGTTCAAAATATACTGAATGAAGAAGCTGCAAAAGAAGAGCTTACTGGTGCAATAATTTTGGGAAAAACAATGTTACCTAACTTTTTAGGAATCGTTGATAATCAGTTAAAACCAATGGAAAACTATGTAATTGATAGTTACGACAAAGAAAGTGGTAAATATGTTCTCAAAAATGGTAATACAGAGTTTTATCTAAAAGAAGATGCGCTTAATTCAATTTTAAATCCTAAGCAGATAGAGCAGGAAATAAAACAGGATAGTGCACAGGAAATAAAAACAGATTCAACACCTTCTATTGTTTTTGAAGATTTAGAACGTGGTATAAAAGGTACGGTTATTCCTCAATTTTCAATAAATGATATAAACGGAAAATTGACGCTTTATAAAGATTATGCAGTAAAAAGTTTTAACAAAATTGATGATACTTATACTCTTACCAATGGTCAGAATTCAATAACTATAGCGAGTAAAGAATTTAAAGAAATAACTGCACCAGAACGCTGGAATATGAAATTTAACAAGGATTCAAAAATTGAAGATAGAATGTTAAAAACTCAATACGATGACTTTTTTAAATTGCGAGATAATAATGCACATAACTTTATTCATAACTTGTCTGTTTTATGTAGAAAAAGTGCAAACAATCCAATCGAAGCGTTAAAACTTGCCAAAACAACTATAGAAAGAATGCCAAAAGAAGAACAAAAGAAATGCAAGCAAATGCTAAACCTAGTAAAAGGCGGAATGACAATGAATGAATTTATCGTTGATACCTACCATTCTGCAATAAAATCAACACCGTTAAACGAAGATTACTTAAAAAATTATTCACCAAAAGATGTAATTGCTCGTAATTTTTATGATACTGTTTCAACTAATGGAAAAGCGATTGAAAATGACCCAATGCTTATTCGTGGTGAAAATGACTTTAATTTAAAAATTGGTGATACAATCAACAATATTGATATAAAAAATAAAAAAGTCTTTGGAGTAGGTAAAGAAAAATTACATTTTAGCCAGCTAAAAGTTATATCTGCCAGCAAAGAAGGAAATTCAATAACTTTATTAGACCAAAACAAAAGTTTTATAAAAATGCCATTAGACAATTTGCTTAGTTCATACAAAGAAAAAATGTTGAATACAGTAAGTCGAAGAGAAAGAGAAGACCGCCGAAATTCAATGTCAATTTCGTACTAGACTGTAAGCGTTTATAAAAGGGCAAATATTGCAGGCAAAAATAAGGGCTGAACTTCATTTTTCTGTTCAGCCTTTTATTTTTTTTCTTGTCTGTGTACATAAAATAATGTACACTAAATTTATAAGGAAACTCGAATGCCTTTTGAATGGGACGAGAATAAAAATATATTAAACAAGAAAAAGCACGATGGCGTGTCATTTGAAATTGCGGTTCGTGTGTTCCTTGATGAAAAACGAATTGAGAAATTTGACGCTCTTAATTCAACTCTTGATGAAGATAGATACCAAGCAATTGGTATGGTCGATGAGGTTCTTTTTGTGGCATTCACAGAAAAAGATACAGACCGCATAAGAATAATATCAGCAAGACCTGCAGAACAGGAGGAAATCGATAAGTACTATGAAAACTATGACGCTCGATGAGCTTCGCAGAACTCCGCTGACCGAAGATGAAAAACAGATAATACGCAATGCTGCTGCAAAAGTTCGGGCAGGAGAAATAATTGATGACCCAGATTGCCCAAAACAGACCAAAGAAGAACTCGCAAAATTCCGCCCGTGGTATGAAGTTCATCCCGATTGGTATAAGCCTACAAAAACGGAAATTCATATGCGAATTGATACCGATGTTTTGGAGTGGTATAAATCGCAAGGAAAAGGCTATCAGACGAAAATAAATGCTGTTTTAAGGGCTTATGCGTTCGGGTGATTTTATAACCGACACGTGTCGGTTCAGTTTTTTAATAATTGCGGAATATTAAAATTCATAAAAGTCGAAAACAGCAATGAAAAAATACAGATACCATACAAAATCCAGTCTTTTATCTTGTATTTTCCGCTATCTTTATAAGGTATTTTTTTTAAAATTTCATTATTCTGTTTTTGGCAACTTCTTAAAAATTCAATGGATTCAGTTTTTATTGTATCCAGATTTTTCTGACACTGTTTTGTATAATCATCAATCATTTTTTGTGCCTTTGTTTTTAAATCTGAATATTGCTGTACCGAACCGTCAATAAAACTTTGAGATGTTTTATCGGTAAGATTTTCAACTTCGTCTGTAAGTTTTTTTAATGATTCTTGTTGAACTGGATTGAGTTTATCAATTTTTTCAGTTACCTGCTGCTCAAAAGATTTTAAACTTTCGGTAATCACTGTTTCTACAGATTTTAGTTCTGTAATTTTTGTATCAAGTTTTGAAATTACTGTATTTACTGTAAGATTAACGTTTGTTATTTCGCCAGCAATTTTTGCAATCGAGCTTGATGTCGAAGTTGTCATAGTTTTTATAAAATCTGTGATTTTATTTTCCTGCTCAATTAAATGCAGTTCAAGACTTGTTTTATCTCTTTTTAGAGTATCCTGCTCAAGTTCTGAACGTATATATTCTTCATAATTCTTTACGTTACCGATTTTCGCATTCAATTCTCTTGTTTGTGTCGATAAATCGGTTATTGACTTGAGTGTTTCGCTTCTAAAATTTGTTAATTGATTGAGTTCAGTGTTTACATTATTTTCAATAAGTTCTTTGTAAGCCGCTAAATCTGAAAGGCACTGTTCCATTGTTTGCAAAAAAGATTCTGCCTTTGATTCCTGTATAGTAATCATAGTGCTTTTTGAATCTTCTGGTTGCCTTTTTTTTATTAACGAATTTTCCAGACGCTGAACATCTTGATTATTAACTGCAATTTGTGCAGAACCGACACGTGTCGGTTCTACTTTTTCAATACTTTCCATAATTTTTACTGCTCTGGATTATAGTTTTTTATTTCAACTGGTATACCGTTTTCCCAGATTTCTTCTGTATTTGTGGGAATATCAACAACTCTTTTTATTAAACCTTCTTTCCAATATTCCCAATGATTCGGATATTCTATTGAAGGTAATGTTTCGTCTAAATTGTCAACAAAGCCATTTATAAAATTAAAAATTACAAGCACTTCTTTATCGTTTATAAGGTCTGTTCTTGAACAACGACCTTCCATTGGAATTCCATCACCTCTGTCAAATTGTTCAAGCTGGTAATCCTTATAAAGTGAAGTTGATTGCTGGTAAAGTTCGTTCTTTTCAAATTCTGCTCGTGCTTCTGCAATTTGTTTTTCTGTATAAATAATGTTTGCCATAATTAGTTCCTAAAAATTTTTCTTGTTATGATAAAAAGATTCTTTTTACAATTTTTTTCTTTAATTTTTTGGTTCGTAACATTCTCCGTTATTCCACCATTGTTCGTAGTTGTCTACAAGGTCAATAACCGCAGGTTCATTTTCGCAGTGTAAAACACCATTTTTCCAATGCTCAATATGAGTTCCGTGCGCAAGTTCAATCGCAGGTAAAACATTGCCTTGTTCATCAACTGTATCGTTAAGATAACCGTTTGTAATTCTAATTGTCAGTTCATCATCAAGTGTGTAAGAACCGTGTGCTAAACTTCCGTCTGGAGCAATAATCTGCTGGTGCTGATAATTTTTAAATGCTTTCATCTTGTTTCTCCTTGTGCATTTTAGAATATGGGTTTAATTTCATAATTCTATCTGCTGTATCTTTGAGTTGGCAAGCAACGCTGTCAACGTTTTTCAAAATATTTTCAATAAATTCTATAATAAATGAACTGTTACAGTTGTTATGTTCAAATACTAATTGTTCAATATCTGTGTCTGTTAAGCTAAGTGTAATGTCAATTTTCCTTTCCATCTAAATTTCCTGTAAAAGCAGGAAGTAAAGTAATACTTTCTGCGTATGTATAATATTCAAGCCGACCGTTTTTTAAGAATCTGGACTTCATTTTGCCAATGACCAATACTTCTTTGCCTTTTATAAGATAAGGTGCAATATTTTGTGCAGCAGCCTTGTCAAAATGAATTTTTAAAAATACAGGCGGTTCGTTTCTATACGGTTCACCAATATCGATCATTGTAAAAATAGTCGCAACTGCTGTTTCTTTTAGTGTAGAATCTTTGTAAATCAAAATATTTTTTGCAGCTGTTGTTACTTTTCCGTGAACAGTAATTGAATTACTCATTTTTTGTTCCTCATAATAAAAAAAGTAGTTTTATAAAAATTAAAACTATGCCGTACCATACAATACGGTTACGACCTCGCTTTTTCCAATTCCAATAATCTGAATAAAAATATCGTTTTGTATACGCATTTATCCAGATTATCAAAGCACCAATTATAAAAAAAACTATTACCGCAACGCCTGTAAAGTGAACTTTAACAAATAATAAAAAATGATTTATGCTTGTGTTTATTCTTTGTTCTATCGCATTAAAAATAGGCGAGAGACTTTTTAGCATTGCAGAAAATTCTTTTATCATTTAGAAAATATATTCCATTGTTGGTTCTGGAGTTGTTTCAATATTTTCAATGTATGTTTCATTTTCTGTTTCAAAATTATCTTGATTAACAGCTTCGCTATTAATTTCTTCTTTTACAACAGCGTCTGTTTCTTTCTTTTTTGAAACAATGTGCAGAGCTTTTACACCAATTCCTGTTGTATAGATTTTCTGTTCGTCTTTAGTATATGTATCCTGCCTTACAAATCCTTCAACGATAATACCAACACCTTTTTTTAGAATTGGAAACATTTTTTCTGCATAATTGCCAAAAACTGCCAGCGGAAAGAAATTACCGATTGATTCCCACTGTCCATCTGTTGTTTTATGAGAGCGGTTAGTTGCTATCTGAAAATTTAAGATTTTCAGTCCGTTAGGCATTGTTTTTAATTCGCTGTCTTTTACAAGACGTCCCTGCAAAATAAGATTGTTTAAATCATTCATTTTTTATTCCTCCTAAAGATTAATACCGTGTTCAATAAGAATTTTACTGACTTCCTTTGCCGTTTTTATATCGCAAAGCGCATCGTGTGCATTTTTCATTTTTACTCCAAGACGTTTTGCTACAGTACTAAGTTTTTTATTATCCAGACCTTCAAAAAGGTTAGTTGTTTCAAATGCTTCCTTTACCTGCTCAAGAACATCTGCCATAGGTTTTTCTTTGTCAAAATGGCTTGAAAAATCAATATTGTATTTTGAAAAAAGACTGTCCAAGTGCGAATAATCAAAAGGTGAGTTATAAGCAACAAATGTTAATTTACTAGGTGAGTTAGTCAATTCACATTGAGTTAAAAAATCTTCTATTTCTGGAATAATAAATTTTGATTCTTCAAATCTTTGAATTTGTTTTTTTGTATATCCGTGTACAAATTCTGCTGATTTATGATGTTCAATACCGTCAATATCATAAGAATTTAAGTAAAAAACTTTTTCCGTTAAAGTTGAACTTGAAGTATCTTCAAAAATCATTGCAATTTGAAACGGTGCTGAATCGTCTGGTCTTAAGCCTGTTGTTTCTGTATCTACCCATAAATATTTCATAAAAATATCTCCTTTTTTGAACCGACACGTGTCGGTTCTTATGCTGTAATTCCGTATTTTGCTTTTATTTTTTTTATATTTTCATCACGCTGTTTTTTCAAAAGCGGATTTTTTAATTGTTCAATTAGTCTGTAACTAAAAAAAATGTTTAGTACGCTTTTTATTTCATTTTCAAATGCAGTTCTTTTTTCTGGTGAAAGCTGGTAAACCTGCCTTGAATAATCGACTTTTGAACTGTCATTCAAATCCTGCATATCAAAATTGCAGACAGGGCAGTGCGACATTTTTTTTATTCCAGAAGTTTTACAGACAGGACATTCTGCAAAATTCTGTTGTTTTTTATTTTCTTCCTGCCTTATTTTTTGAATGTCAATTATAAAATCCTGCAAAATCGCTGGATTTTGTGCCATTTTGTAAAACATATTTGTTAAACTTGCAGGCTTTTTATCTTTTGCTTTTTGCAAGGTGTTTTTTAAGAACAATGAAAAATCATCGTCAGACAGACCAAAATCACACTTGAGTTTACAGAGAACAGGCACAAAACCATTGTCAAAGACATAATGACCGTCAAATAAATCTTTTAATTTTGTTTGTATAAGTTCTGCTACTGCTGAATTTTGATTTTCAGAAGATAAGGATAGGGAAGTGTCAACTTCGTTTTTTTGAGTAGTAGTAGTTTTATTATAAATTTTATTATTATCTTTATTATTGTGGTCGGAATCCGTCTTCGTAACGTGGTCGGAATCCGTCTTCGTAACGTGGTCGGAATCCGTCTTCGTAATATTTTGATTTTCTTGTTCTCTGGTAATTGCAGCCCAGTACAAACAGTAATGACAACAGCCGTGTGCTTTTTTGTCTTTTGATGTAGTTGTTATCGTTTTTACATCTTTTTTGCAAATTAACTTTCTTTCGACAAGTCTTTTTAAGATATCTTTAGCTGCGGTAATTCCTACACCTGTACGTTCACAAAGATTTTCAAGTCCGCCATACCAGTAAGACTGTCCGTCTTGAGAAAATCCGTATATATAAGCGTAAATAATCAGTTCGTTTGCTTTTAACTGTAAGTCGTCGAGCATCCACTGCTGAATGACAATAAAAGAAGTGCTGGTGCTCATTTTCTATTCCTCGCTGTCTTGGCTGTTTTCGTCAAGCGAAAAAGCCTTATAGATTTTGTAGACACTAAAATCAGAAAAATGCTCATCATCTTTTATGTCTTGAATTGATTTTCCATTTTCAAGTTCACTACAGATGTAATCAAAAATTTCGTAAGCTAAGTCGCTTCCTTTTTTTAATCCCAGTTCATAAGCCTGCTTGCGTTCATAAGTGCGTTCACTGTCAACTTCTGGAGGAAGTCTGTCAGAAACCTGTTCTTTTCGTTCGTGAATAAAAACAGGTGCAGGATTTTCAGAATTATCTTCAAGTGCATCGCTTAATTCGTCATCAAAATCTGTTTCTGCTTCAGCTTCTTTTTTTGCTTTTTTAGCCTGCTTAATTTCTGAAACAACTTCTTTTTTATTTTTTGTTCCAGCTTCTATTTCTGCTTTTTGTTCTTCTGTGGCACTTTTATTTATAAGTTCATCACTTTTTAATTCGTTATAAATTGAATTTGGTGTTTCACTTCCTTCATCAATCTTTGCAAGTTGTTCTTCAGTTGCGTTTGCCATAACATAGTTGCTTCGTTCAACTGTTTTTTCACTTTTACCGATAAGTTCACCAATAGCCGCATTTTTGTTGCCTTCAAAGTTTTGAATATAATCTGTGCCCATTAACTCTTTTACAGCATTGAGAAGTGCAGTACCTTCTAGGTTACGTCTGTCCACCTGCAAGTGCAGGGCATACTTTACGGCATCTTCTTCTGTTTCAAAGTTTGTATGAGAAAAATAAGGAATTGTTACAAGTCCAGCTTTTTTAGAAGCAGAAAGGCGAGTGTAACCGTCAATAAGATATAAATGTTCTGTATCGTTTTCTTTTTTTACCCAGATATGAACAGGCTGTGAACTGTCATAGCCATTCTTTTTTATATTGTCAGCAATTCTTTCAACAACGTCAGTTTTTATTGGAAAAAGAGATTTAAATCGTGGGTGTTCTTCAATTTTTTCGATTCCTATAGTTTTGCTTAATTTTAAATTTTGATTAGCAAATGGAATGTTATCTGTTTTTAAAAGACTTATTACTTTAGCCATAATCTTTACCTCTTAGAATTTTTCAATATTGTTTTCTTCGCCAGTAAGCATATTTACAAGTTTGTTGATTTCATCAGCCAGCATTTTTTCTATTTTGACAGAGCTTTTTGTGCTTACGTGTTCATTTAATTTGCATACGTAGGTTGAAACTTTTGCAGTTTTTGGAATGTGAATGTCCAGAATATTTTCCCAATGACTTTCAAAGTATTTTTCAAATTGTGATTGTGTACTTTGTGGATAGCGAGCCATTGTAGGATTGTATTCTGAATAAAATAAAAACCATTTATTGTTTTCTAAAACTTCCTCAACTTCGTCATAGAAGAATGATTTTAAAACTTCTGTTGTTGATGTGTTAAAAAAATCAAGTTGAATGGGCGTTAGTATGAATGTTGCAGCTTTATAGGCATTGATAACAATGTTGTCCCAAGTTGGAGCAGTATCGATAAGACAAAAATCGTAATTGTCTTTTATTTTTTCAAGTTCTTTTTTTAGATTGTTAAAACCTATAGTTCTAAGTTTATAGATGTAAAGACTACTAGGAACAATATCAATATTTTCAATTCGTGATTTAATTATGCAATCTGCAATGTTATTGTGTGATAATGCTTCAAAAGTATTTTTTGTCTGCTGGAGTTCTTGAATATTATCAATACCGATTGTGTAGTACATAGAACCAGAATTGTTTGTATCCAAATCAAAGAACAAAACTTTGAATCCACGTGCAGCCAGATTATTGGCTACAAAAATTGATGCGGTAGATTTACCGACACCGCCTTTCATTGAAGAAAAAGCAATAGTTTTCATAAAAGACACCTCACGTTCTTCTTTAGAATCAAAAACAAGTAACCATA
>CAVJSA010000002.1:0-77282 GCA_963651875.1 Lachnospiraceae bacterium
AAGGGTTGTCCTGAAAGTCAGTAGACTTTGTAAGGGGCAGCCCTTTTTTATTTTACATTTATCTTTAAGCCAACTGTGGCAGTTATGTTTTTTTCGGCGGAAGTTGTTTTCTGGTCTAGTTTTATGTAGCCGTCTTGTTTTGTGTCTAAGTAGTGGTCTGTGTAGAGACTTCCTTTGTCGGTTTTTATGTCAAAAAGTGAATCAAATCCAAATTTTAGTTCTACCTGTTTTGTAAGTTGAATAAACATTTCCAGTTCAATTTTTAAATAGCTGAAAATTGAATTTTGTTCCATTTTGGTGTGTTTTTCGTATAGTTTTTTTGTTGCCCTGTCCTGTGCAAAGTGCGTATCTATTGAATAAAAGTAAGCAAATGGAGAAGCAAGGCCTGCAATATTAAAACTTATTTTGTCTTTAGGTTTTATAAAAAACGAAAAACCGCTCCAGGTAAAAAATGTGTGGCGGTAAAAGTCTATTTCTGCAAGAGAGTAGGTTTTTCCTGTTGTTTCGTTGTGGTAAGGATATTTTGTTGAAGAAGGATCGTTCCAGTGATGGGCACCGTCGCTGTACCAGCCTTGAGCCGTTGGTCTTTTAAAAGAGTCGTAATTATATTGAACCTGCACAACCGGAGAAACTTTTATGGCTTTTGCAATATTAAAATCGTAATAAATTGAACAGTCTGTGTTGTAAAAATCCTTGCTGTAATTGTTTCCAACTGAATAAGTGGTTTTCATTGAATAGTCTTTTTCGTTTAAAAAATCGCTGTCGCGCATTTGCCCGGAAAGTGAATTTTTTAGTGCTGTGTTAAAACTAAAATCAATGTGCAGTTTTTTATAGCTTGAATTTATTTGTGCGCCAAAAGTAAAAAACTTTCTTTCCCATTCAAGAAGGCTGATTTTTTTGTCGGAAGGTTTGTAGTAATAAAGAATTTCCTGGAGAGTGCCGTTTGTGTACGAAATTTGAGGAATTATCGAAATATTAAAATTGTTCAATAAAGTAAAATTGTCCTGTCTGTTAGACTCTGCGTAACTTATAGCAGAACATAAAAATATAAAAAAAAGAGGAATTGAACTTTTTACAGTTGTCTTTATTTTTTTACAGAACATTAGAAAAATATACAGTTAATTTTACTTTTTTGAAATAAAGCAAAATTGCAGGGCGCGAAGAGCAAAATGTTAGTTTTTACAGTTGAAAATAGCCGTGATTGTAACGGCGCCGTAAGGCGTGGGGCTTTGCCCCATGGAGCGTTAGCGGAACCGTGGAAAGCGCGCGCGGGACAATTATTGCGCTCCGTTGTAAAAATGTTTTTTTAACAGTAAAATCTCCTTTAATTATTTATTTTTATTTGAGGTTTTTATGAAAGAATTTTTACCATACGATGTTGTAAGAAATGACGCTATTAAGCTTGGAAAAAAGATTTTAGATGACGGTTTTGTTCCAGATATTATTTATAGTTCGCTTCGTGGCGGAGCTTACATGTCTAACGTTATAAGTGAATATTTTAAGCTTGCCCTTAAAGGCAAAAAACCTGTTTTGTATGCTGCTGTTGTTGCCCGTTCTTACACAGACATTAAAGAACACGATTCTGTAAGGATTGACGGCTGGACTTATTCTCCGGATTACCTGCGTCCTGGCGACAAAATTTTGCTTGTTGATGATATTTACGACACTGGCCGTACTCTTAATTTTTTAGTTGAATACCTGCTTGAAAAAGGTGTTCCACGCAATGATATTAAAGTTGTAGTTCACGATTATAAAAATTTTACATATAAAGAAACTCTGCCGATTAAACCTGACTACTGGTGCAGAAAATTCGATATTAACAACGAAGGCGAAGACCGCTGGATTCATTATATGAGCCACGAACTTGTAGGCTTAAAACCTGAAGAACTCGAAGAACATTACTTTAAGCAGGATCCTGAGTTGAAAGATATTCTCGGTCCGTTTTTTAAGAATTAAGGATTTTAAATGTTAAAAAAGCTGATTTTTTCTTTTGCATTTTTTTGTTTTTCTTTTTCTGTTTTTGCGCAAAGGGTTATTTCGCCAGTTGCCGGTAACTTTTGCAATAAACAGCCGCTTGTAATTGACGTTAGCGACGGGGCTGAGTGTTTTTATTCACTTTCGGGCACAGATCCGCTTGCGTCGGGCTTTGCCTACGATGGTCCTGTTTTAATTGACATTACGGGGCGGGTTGATGTAAAAATTGCGGTTATTAAGGAAAACTCAAAAGAAGAAATTGAAATTTCTTACAATGTAAAAGAAGAAAATCCTTTTGAGACAGATTCTCAGGAATTTAATTTTATAAGCGATTATCCTTTTAAAACTCTTTGTTTTTACGATTTTGACGATTCAATAAAAATTCCAGAAAACTTTACTTATTGTTTTGGCGACGGCGAAAAAGCTGTACAGAACGGGCGCGAACTTCTGCTAGATCCGGCAAACTGCCTTTCGCGTTATGTTGCGTGCAGGGTTTTTTATGGTAAAAATGAATGGCGTTTTATTGTTTTTGTAAATGGTGAACAGGTTGGCACTCTTTCGCGCTATTCTGTTCCTTTTGAAATTAACAACTGGAATGAGTTTTGCTTTACTGGCGAAAAACTTATCTGGCAGTTAGACGATAATGACTGGTCGGCTTCTAAAATTCCTTTAAGGCTCGACAGAAGTGTAAAACATACTGTCAGATGGCAGAGCGTTGCCTATGAATCGGGAAACCCGGTTCAGTCGTTTGTAATTCCTGCTGAGCCTGTTTTGAATGTTTCTGTTTCTGAAAAAAAGGCTGTTACTTTTAATATTGAAGGCGATTTGCGCTATAGAATGAAAATCGTTTCTTCCGGCGTAAATGGAATTGCGCAGACGGCCGGCGGACTTTTTACTTCTGCAACCTTTGATACTTTTGAAGGAGACGAAATTAAGGGAACTGCGGTTTTTGCCTTTTATGCTGACGGAGTTTTTCAGGGAACAAAAAGTGCTGATTTTTGTGTAGACAAACAGCCGCCTCTTGCTCCTGTTTTTGTGACGGAAAATTCAAGTAATTATTTACGTGGCAGGGCTGAACTTGCAATAACGGCGGAAGACGGTGCTGATATTTTTTACGCTGTAAGTAAGCCTGTAAAAATTCAAAATGTGTCTGCAGGTTTGGCGCTTTCTGCTTTGTCGGACTGTTTTAATTCTGTCGAGGCCGGAAACTTTAAACCTTATACAGCTCCTTTTGAACTTTTAAGCCAGAGCGGTTCTCCTGTTTTTTACAAGGTCAGGGCGTGGGCAAGCGATAAAAATGGAAATTCAAGCATTGTGTCTGAATATCGCGTAATTATTGACGAAGACAATTATTATCTTGATTCTTCTGCCGCTGTAACAGCCAATGCCGACGGAACTGCAAATAATCCTTTTACTTCTGTTGACCAGGCGATTGAAGTTATTAATTCAAGAAAATTTACTCGATTTTTTGTAAACGGAAGTTTTACTTTTAGCGAAGGCGAAACTGTAATTTCTTCAAACTGTGCTTTTACGGCTCAGGGCAATGCGGAATTTGTTTTGCCGGACAATGCAGGGCTGGTTGTAAAAAATTCAAGTTTTGAAGCAAATGGAATTGTATTTAAGAAAAACCGTGGAAGCGAACTTTTAGAAAATTCAAAATTCTTTACGGTAGAAAATTCAACTTTGAGTTTTGACGGCTGCGAAATTGTAGGAATTTTTGGCGAAAATGGAATTGGTTTTGACTGCAGAAATTCTGTAATTGAATTTAAGAATTCTGGGGTTACGGTTCAGTCTGATTCTTATGTCTGTGCAGTGAGTGCGGTGGATTCAAAAGTTTTTGCAAAGAACTGCCGGTTTGCGAGCGTTGCTCCAACCTGTGTTGATTTTTCTGTAAATGGCGGTCAGTTTGAATTAAGAAATTCTGTCTGCAAAGTTAGTGCTCATTTAGGAAGAATTGCAGAACTTTGCGGAACAAATGCGCGTTTGACGGGAAATTTCTATTCAGGCGAATTTGACAAAAAACTGCGCGGAGTTCTTCCTGTCTGGTCTGATAAAGAAACAATGATTCTCGAAGACGAAAACAATAATTCAACTAATTTTTAGCGGCATAATATGATTTTACTTTGTGGTTTAGATGAAGCTGGTCGCGGCCCTCTTGCAGGTCCTGTCAGTGCTGGGGCAGTTGTTCTGCCGGAAGATTTTCCTTTTGAACTTTTGAATGATTCAAAAAAACTGTCTGAAAAAAAACGCGAAATTGCAGAAGGCGTAATAAAAGAAAAAGCCTGCTGGGCTGTTTCTTTTGTGGATCACGAAACAATTGACAAAATAAATATTCTTGAAGCAAGCATGCTGGCAATGAAAAACGCTTATTTACAGATGCTCGAAAAACTTCCGCAATGGCTAAAAGAGCAAAAAAAGGAAGTGGAAATTCCTGGCGATTTGAATTTGCTTTTAACTGCTGTTGCCGACGGAACAAAATGTCCGGACGTTCCGTGTAAAGTACGGTGCGAAGTTAAAGCGGACGGAAAATACCCGGAAGTTATGGCAGCTTCGATACTTGCAAAGGTTGCGCGCGACAGATTAATGCTTGAATACGACAGGCAATATCCTGAATACGGTTACGCAAAGCACAAGGGCTATCCGACAAAGGCTCACCGGGAAATCTGCAGAAAGCTTGGGCCAAGCCCAATTCAGAGAATGAGTTTTAAGTATTAGCCTGAATTGTAAAAGACGATAAAAAAACGTAATCAATTAAAAAGTCAGTTGATTTATTGAATAAAAAAAACTATATTTACAAGACATTACATTTTTAAGGAAGGACAGTCATGGGTATCCGCGGGGAACTTTATACTACGGAAGTTGTTTTAGAAAATCGTTCATATTTTTTTAATGTAAAAGAGAACCGAAGCGGAGACATCTTTTTGCAGATTGTTGAAAGCAAAAAAGGTGACGGTTCTGATTTTGATCGTCTTCAGATTTCTATTTTCCAGGAAGACATGCAGAAAGTGCTCGGCGGTCTTGATTCAGCCTTAAGATTTATCGACAAAGAACAGAAAAACCGTAAAAAGGCTCGTGCAGAAAAAAAAGCAATGAAGGCAGAAAAATACGGTCCAAAATCAGAAAAAAGAGTTTACAGAAAAAAGGATGACGAAGATAAACGTCTTCCAGACGGAATTAAACGCACTGGAAAAATCATTCACATAAAGTCAAAGAAAGCTCAGGTTGAAGAATCTTCTGACGAAGAGTAAAAATATAAAAAGCTGGTTTTAAGTGCTTATACGCTAGAACCAGATTATAAAAAGGCTGTCTGATTATGTTTTGCCGTTGCCCCAATAAAAAGTGCGAGCGAGAAAAACTTAAAGACAGCCTCTTTTTTTTAGCAGAAATCCAGGCAGATTTCTTTTATTGCGTTAAAAAGGGAGTTTACCTGTTCTGCGGTTGTAAGCGGACCAAAACTAAAGCGCACTGCCGTGTCCTGAATGTCTCTGCTTGCATTCATTGCAGCTAAAATCGGGCGGCTTTGTTTTTTTGCCGAGCAGGCACTTCCTGTCGAAATACAAAATCCTTTTGCGTCTAATGCCCTTACCATTACATTGCCTGGAATTCCTTTAAAGGCTGCCTGCAGAACATAAGGACTGAAATTCTTTTGAATGTCTTTGCTTGTGTTGCTGCGAAGTTCCGGCACGATTGAACAGTTTGAAAGAGTTTTCAGATTTTCTATAAAACTGATTGTTGCGTTTTGCTGGGATTCAAAAGTTTTTGGAAGATAGTATTTTTCCAGGCATTTTGCAAAAGCGAGGGCTCCGAAAAGGTTTTCTGTTCCTGAACGGATATTTTTTTCCTGTCCACCGCCTGTTAAAAAAGGCTTTATTTCTTTTTTTAAAACTAAAATTCCAATTCCACGTGGACCGCAGATTTTGTGTGCACTCAAGGCTGCGCTGTCGATTCCCTTGTAACTTAAATTTAAAGGGATTTTTCCTGCTGCCTGTACGCAGTCAACATGAAAGTGCGGACGGCGTTTGCCCTGGGTTGCAAGGGTGAGTTTGTTTGCAATTTCGTAAATCGGCTGAATGCAGCCGGTTTCGTTATTTACTGCCATTACAGAAACGTAAAGAGTGTCGCCTGTGAGTTTTTCGATAATTGAATCTGCATGGATAAAGCCGTTTTTGTCCGGATTTACGTATATTACGTTAAAGCCGAGCTTTTTTAATTGGGCAGACTGTTCACGGAGGGCAGGGTGTTCAATTGCACTTAAAATAACTGTTCCTCTTTTGCCGTTAGAGTCTGCTTCCCGATTTAAGAATGAAAGAAGGGGAATGTGGTCGCTTTCTGTTCCGCCACTTGTAAAAAAGACTTCTTCTGTTTTTACGCCAAGTGTGGCGGCTGCCTGTTTACGTGCATTTTCGAATGCGTTTCTGGCTTTTTGTCCCTGGGAGTGAACTGCCGAAGGATTTGCAAAGTTTTCGAGAGATTCGCTCAGGGCTTGTGAAAGAATCTGGGCATCTGCAGGAGATGTTGCTGCCCAGTCAAAATATTTTGAAATATCCATTTTTTCCTCTATTGCTGTATGTGTTGCAGGCAGCGTGTTAAATAATTTGTTCAATTTAGAGCCATATGGCATTCCCGCACTCGATGCAGAAATCTCTTTATAGAGCCATATGTCATAGGGCTGTCTAAAAAGTTCTCTTAATAATGAATTGTGTGCATCGGCATGCAAGTCATTATGAAAAAAGATTCCCCGGTCAAGCCGGGGAATGACACAAAAATTGTCATTCCCGCGCTTGATGCGGGAATCTCTTTCTGGATTGTCGTGTCGGCTCCCGGCAATGACAATCTTGCGATTATCAAAAACTGATATTCAACCTGGTTTTTAAACTAAAACAGAAAGGACATTTTTTTCGTCAACTTCTGTAATGACGGTTTCGCCAATGTCTTCCTGCAGTACAAATCTTACTCTTGCTGATGCATTTTTTTTGTCTTTTTTCATTGCATCAAAAAGAGACTGTGCTGCTTCTTCTGTGCTTGCGTATTTTCCATTTAATGCCGGATGCTGAGCATTCGTTTCCCAACCAAATGAGCCGAGAACTTTTTTTACGGTAGAAACATATTCGCTTGAACAAAGTCCAAGTTTTTTAGAAAGTTCGGCCGCGCGCACCATTCCCCAGGCAACTGCGTCTCCGTGTGTTACAACTCCAAGACCGGCGCGGCTTTCGAGGGCGTGTCCAAAAGTGTGTCCGAGGTTTAGCTGCATGCGGATATTTTTTTCTGTTAAATCCTGTTCAACAACCTTTGCTTTTGCGTTTACGCAGATTTTTATCATTTCTTCCAAAAGTGGATCTTCGCGGTTTGTTAAAATTTCCGGTTTTTCTGCAAGTTTGTTAAAAAGTTCTTTTGAATAAAGCATTGCTGTTTTTACTGCTTCGGCTAATCCGCTGCGGAATTCGTTTTGTGGAAGCGAACGTATAAAAGATGGAATAATATGAATTTTTTGTGCCGGAAAGAATGAGCCAATCATATTTTTGTAGGTGTCAAAGTCGCAGCCGGTTTTTCCTCCGATTGCAGCGTCTACCATAGAAAGAAGTGTCGTTGGAATTAATTCGCAGGCTGCCCCTCTCTTAAATATTGAAGCGGCAAAAGCTGTCATGTCTGTAATTACGCCACCGCCGATTCCGACAAAAACGGCTGAGCGCTGTGCATTTGAGTCAATTGCAACCTTGCAGATTGAAAGTACGCTTTCGATTGTTTTGTAAGGTTCTCCACTGCCTAAGATTAAAAGAACATCTTTGCCGCGATAGCCGGTAAAACCATTTTTTATTTGAGGAAGTGCATAATTTTTGTCGCGGAACAGGCTTATAAAAGGTTTTAAATCTTCGAGATTGGCAACGCTTGTGTCTGTAACAAAAATTCTCTGCGGTTGATTTTCGCGTTCAGAATAATAAATTGAATTTAAATCAGGTTTTCCGCTGTAAAAGCGGATAAAAGTTCTGTCAGTGCCAGGATGCACCGGAGGGTAAACAATGTCTTTTTCTTCAAACTGCATGATAGTTCATTTTATCGAAATGCAGTTTTGATTTAAAGTTGATTTAAAAAAGAAAGTTGAACTTAAATAAAGGCTTAGTGGCTGTAGGGACACGCCTGGCGTGATGCGAAGCATTGCAGGCGAATGCCGGAATCCCGAAAGACACGACGGCACGATTTCGTGCCGGAAGCCCCAGAAAAACTAAAAATTCTGCTTAATAAGTTGTTTCGTCCATATTCTGGTACTCGCTTATTACTTTTTGGACTCTTGTAATTTCGCGATTTAGAATTTTTTCGTAATTGAGAGTGCCTGTGGAAATCCTCTCTTTTTCGTCTTCCCAGTTTTGGGCGTCTGTGAGTGTTAAAAACTTAAAACGGCCGACATTTGCTTTTTCTGCCCAGAGTTTTGCTTCCTGCCAGTAATAAAGACCTGCCTGGTAACAGCTTAGAGTTTTTTGTAAGTTTTCGATGTAAATGTCTTTAAATGGAGCTTCAAAGAATTTTGCTTCTTTGTGGTCATAAACTCTGCCAAGCCTTAAATGCTGTTCTATGAGTTTAAGATTTATGTGCATCATAAAAAGATAGCGGTATTTTTCCCAGTCTTCTTTTGTGTTTATTTTTACATTTGCATAGAGCGGGTTACAAAAATCGGCTTTTACGGCCTGTTCAAGCCAGTAGATGTTTTCCATTACATCGTCGGGAGCCTGCTGATAGTGCACGTGGAACAATTTATAGTAATCTTCCTTGTATTTTACAACGTAGGAATTTGCTTTTTGGGGTGAGAAAATATTAAATAAAGCTAAAACTGCAAGGCTCAGAAAAAATCTGTTCACGTTTTAGTTATCGGCAAAAAAATGGCGGTTTTACAGAAGTTTTTGCAGTTCCTGCCAGATGTCGTTTTTTACTTCTTCTTTTGACTTTTCTGCATCAAGACGGATAATTTTCATTCCGGTGTTTTTTGCCTCAAATTCGTCCATCAGTTTTTCGTAACGTTCTTCTGTTGAATTTAGAAAATCGATTTTTTCGTAAATTTCACGCTCGCCACGTGAATCAACTCTTGCAAGGCTTATTTTTGGATCTATTTTAAAAAAGAAAAGCAGTTGCGGGAGCGGAAAGGTTGAATTTAAAAGTTCCGGCAATTCTTTGCCACAGGTTACGCTTTGATAAGTAAGGCTCGAAAAAAGATAGCGGTCGCTTATTGCAATTTTTCCCTGGTTGCAAAGAGCTTCGATTCCGCAGTCTGGAGAAGAGCTTCCCCATAAATGTTCTGCCCTGTCGGCTGCAAAAAGATAGGCGCTTGTTCTTGGATCTAAAACAACTGAGCCTTTGAGCATTGAACGTAAAAATTTGCCGGTTGGAGAAGCTGTCGGTTCTGCCGTAAAAAAGAAACGGTCAGATTGCGGATGTTCTTTTAAAAGATTGATTTGGGTTGAAGTTCCTGCTCCGTCGATTCCTTCAAATACTACAAAGTTTTTTAAAATCATTTTGACTCTCGTTTCTGGCAATTTTTGAATTTTGTTTTGCAGACGCTCTACTACTAAAAAAACTGAAAATAAAGTAAAGTAATAGGCTAAAGTTATTGTGCCGTTTTAGCGCTGGCTGTTCAAGATGAAGTCAAAAATTCTAAAAACAAGCATTGGCAGTATTATTTTTCTCTTGCTCGTGATTGGAGTAATTGCATCGATTTTTCCTCTTTATAAAAAAATCAATGCGGTTATGACGTATGAAATTTCTAATCTTGCAAAAATGGCCGACGAAAAATTAGGAATCGAAATTTCTTACGAAGAACTGTCGCCTTCCGTTCTTTCTGGAATAAAACTAAAAAATGTTAATCTGCGCGATTCATTTACTCAAAAACAGCTTGTAAAAATCAATCGGGCAACTTTTTCTTATAAAATTTCGGACTTTTTTTCTAAAAAGCCTCTCAATGCAATTCAGCTTTTGCTTTTAGACGGAGTGCGGGTTGAATACGATGCGGTAAAAGATAATGATTTTATTGAAAATTTAAGGCAGTTTTTTGGTTCTCAAAACGCAGAACAAAAAAAAGATTCTCAAAAGTTTACTCTTTCCGGGCGAACTTTGGATATTCCGTTTAAAGTCCAGTTAAAAAATATAAGCCTTCATTACAGTGATTCAAAAAACGACATTCTTGCTTTTATAAAAAATATTCTCTTTGAAAAAGCTCCGACAGTTAAAAACGGTTTACAGATAAAAACTTCCGGTAGAATTGAATTAAAAACTGAATTATTAAAATCTGAAAATTCCAGAAGCCTGGTTGCCTGTTTTTTTGAACTTTCGGGCAATTTTTTTCCGGATTTTGAAGGAAGTTCATTTTTACTAAAACTTTCTGAAGGAAGCCGTGCCGATTATTCACTTTCTAAAATTGAACTTTTATTGAATTATTCAAATTCAAAACTTGCACTAAGAACGATGCGTAATATTCTGCCATTTTCTTTTTTTGCAGAGGCCGATTTTGACAGGCAGACTCTGGCAGTTAATGCAAGTAGCGAAAATTTTGAGCCCTTAAAACTTGTAAAAATAAAAAACGGAAAAACTCTTTATAAAAAGTTTGAAGGAACAAAACTTTCAGGGCTTTTAAAGGCGAACACTTCTTTTGCTTCGGTTTCTGCGCTTATTGATTCACTTAATCTTTCTGTAAATGGTCAGTGCTTTCTGACAAAAAATATTATTGGAAGCCCGCTTGTTCTTTCGTACAATGCTTTGTGCAAAGATAAAAATGTTACTGTAAATGACCTTCGTGCCGAAGGCGAAAAGCTCGGGTTTGACTTAAACGGAGAATTCAACTTAAAAACACGTCAGCCGTCATTTGTCTTTACTTTAGACCATTTTGTTTTAGCAAACGGCGGGGTTATGCAGACAGAACTTTTTGTTGAACCGTATAAAAATGGTTTTATGGGCTTTGCTCCTCAGTTTTTTTTAGACGACAAAAGTTTTACTGCCTTAGAGCTTACGGTTTTGCCTTCGTCGCGGTCGGTGGATTTTACTTTTGAAGCAGACGATTATTCGCACGCAGAATACGAAACAAGTGCGCACATATTGGTTGACGGAAGTTTTATGAATGATTCTTCGCGGATTTTGCAGGCTTCTGTTTCTGTGAGTGATATGTTTCTGGACAGCGTTTTGAATGCTGCTGCTTTTTTTCTTCCTGAACAAAAAAGTGCACAGTTAAAAAAGGCTGCAGCTTCTGTAGATTCCTACATTTTTTCGGATGAACTTTATCTGACAACGGATTTTAAGAGTTTTTCTTTTAATTCTCCTTATTTTCTTTTGGCTAACACAAAAAAAGATCGTGAACTTTTAACATTTGCCCTCGACGGTTCTTCGCAGACTGTAAGTTTGTCTTCGCTCGATTTGCAGTATGGTTCAAACTCAGCTCATGCTTCTGCCGGAATTGATTTTTCTGAAGGCTTTACCGATTTTAATTTTTATACGGATTTTACGGTAAATTCGCTGCCGTACAGTCTTCGCGGTTCTTTTAACCGGGATTTTATAAGCATTGCAGGCGATTATAATTTTAATACGATGGTTTCGCTTGGAAACGAAGTTTCTGGTTCAGTTGAATTTGCTTCGCTTCCGGTTTCTATTGGAAAAACTGTTCTTTCAACTTCCGTAAATACAGAGTTTTCGTGGAACAAGGCGGACGGAATTAATTTTGAAATTCACAATTTTGACATTGACGAGCCTTACGGTTCTCTTCGCCTGCATCCGCATTTTGCCTTTACCGGTTCTGCAAATAAATACGGTTTTGTAATGTCAAAGCTTGCTTATTCGGATACGGCTTCGGCTCTTGACGGCAAGATGAATCTTGTCTGGAGTTTAAATGACGGAGTTTTGGATTCTCTTAGAATGGAACTTTCGGCGGACAGTATTCTTGGAACCGAAAAAATCCGCCTTAATGGTGAACTTAGAAACCTTGAACACAAGGCTTTAACTCTCGAAAACATAAAAAATGATTTTTATCTGGACGCCCAGGGTTCAATTTTTGCCTTTCCTTCTGCGCGCCTTATGAGCGACCAGAATTCCGAAAATACCTTAAATGCTGATTTTTCTGTTTCGGGAACTCCTCTAAATCCGTTTTTTTCGCTCAATTTAAACCGCTCTTCCGTAAACCTTGCAGGCTATCCGTGCACCTTTGAAGGTCTTGTAGTTTATGATGACACAGGTCTTTCTGTTTCTGCAGGGGAAGCAAAATGGTCAAAAATGACAGTTTCGGATTTTAGGGCTTCGTTTAATCCTAAAGAATTTTCTGGAGAACTTTCTGCCCTGTTAAAAGGTGGAGCCCTCGATTTAGACTTTAATATTCCGCTAAAGGCAGATATTCACAGCCTTACTCCAGGAAAAAATCCGGCAGACAATTTTATTGCAAGTATTTCCTGTGACAATATGACGGGAACTTTTTTTCCAACGCCACAAAAACTAAACCTTATATTTACAAAAACTTTTGACCGCATTGATTTTACTTCCGGAAACGGAGGCGATTTTACAGGCAGTATAACAGGCGGACAATATATAAGTGTAAAGGCGGGCGGAGAACTTCCGCTCAGGTTTGATTTAAACGGTTCAATTTTTCATAACCAGCTTGATTTAAACGTAAAGAACCTGAGCGCAGACATGAAAAAATTCTGCCAGGCATACACGATTCCTTATGTTAATTTTACCGGCGGAACTTTAGCCGGAGCTGTAAGAATTACGGGGCTTACGACAGACCCGGAATATACAGGCGTTGTCAATATTATAAAACCTGAAGTTCATATTCCTCTTGTATCCGATAAGGTGTTTAAGGCAGAAAAAATTGTTGCAATGGCAGGGCAGGGGCATCTGATTGTAAAGCAAACTCCTTTTACTGTTGAAAAAAACACTGTCAACGTCGGGCTTGATATTGAATTTGACCGCTGGAAAATCAACTATCTTGACTGTCCTATAAACAGCGACGACGGCCAGTTTATTTATGTTGATATGACAATGCCTCTTGTCCGCTACAAAGGTTATGGAGGTTTTAAAAACTTTTTAATTCACGTAACCATGGACGATGTTACTTTTTCTGGAAAAATCTTTGGCGAAAGGGGAGACATTCAGATAAGTGCGGATTCAATTCAAAAAAGCCAGGAAAGTGCTTCTTCAAGTATGGATTATATTGTTGATCTTGAACTTCAGGTAAAAAATAAGGTTCAGATTTTGTTTAATCCTATCTTGCGTGGCGTTATTGAACCAGATAATTTACTAAAACTCCGTATTAACACAGGAACTGGAGATTTTTCTGCAAAAGGCGAAATTGCCCTTCGTGGTGGAGAAATTGTCTGGTTAAACCGCAGCTTTTATATGAAGGAAGGAAAAGTCTTTTTTAACGAAACAAAGGAACTTTTTGACCCGAGAATTACGGTTCGAGCCGAAACCCGCGAACGCGACGAAGACAATAATCAGGTTACAATTACACTTTCGGCAACAAGGCAGGCTTTGAGTCAGTTTAATCCTCGCTTTACGGCAAGCCCTGCAAAGTCAGAAACAGAAATTATGGAACTTTTGGGACAGGTAATTTCCGGAAATTCAGATAACGTAGCTTCTCTTGCAATGGCTGGCGGAGATTATCTTGTTCAGGCGACTGTAATGCGCTCTTTAGAGAATTCATTGCGTGAGTTATTGAATTTTGATATATTTTCAATCAGAACAAATATCCTGCAGAATGCAGTAAAGAAAAGTTTTGAGAAGAATTCAACTGTAACAAACCTTTCTTTCAGTAACTTTTTTGACAATTCGGCTGTTTATGTAGGTAAATACTTTGGCAGTGCTATGTATGTCGATGCTTTAATGCATTGGAGTTACGACGAAAATAAGAAAAACGACGATACAACTGTAAATGGTCTTATATTTCAGCCGGAATTTGGTTTTGAAATGTCTTCCCCATTTGTAAATATTCGTCTCGGTGTTGCTCCGGATCTAGAAGCTATTAAAAACAGTTTGTGGATTCCTTCTACTTCCATTACATTGTCATGGAAACACACATTTTAGCAAACTTAATAAATAAAAAGTTTCGTGTTGATTGGAGTTTATATGTCTTTTAAGCGTCTTGGTTTCGCTTGTCTTTTTTGTATGGCAATTTCTGCTTTTGCCCCGAACCTGATCTTTGCTCAGGAAACAACCGAAAATACTGAATCAGACGAAAACTGGTTTTACGGCAAACTGATAAAATCAATTTCCTTTAAAAATTTAAAATCTGTTGACTCTAAAGAGGTTGACGGCATTACAAACAGCTTTATCGGAAAAAAATTCTCCGACGAAGTTTTTGGCAATCTCCTTGATCGCATTTATGCCCTCGATTTTTTTGACGAAATAAATCCGGAAGCTCTTCCTGGAGATCCGAAAAAAAATACAGTTTCGATTGTGTTTACAGTTACTGAGCGCCCAATCGTTACAAGAATCACTTTTTCCGGAAACCGCCAGATCCGCACTACAGAATTAAAAGATGCAACTTCGTTAAAAGAAAAGGATATTTTTGTCGAAAGCAAAATGCTTGTAGACGAAAGAGCTGTGCGCGATGTTTATCTCGAAAAAGGTTTTACAAATGCAAAGGTAAGCGCAAGTACGAAGCAGACTGCAAAAGGCGTAGAAATAAATTTTAAGGTTGACGAAGGCCGTTCAACAGTAATTGCAAAAATTGACTTTCGTGGAAACAAAGTTGTTTCTTCAAAGACATTAAAAAGCAAGCTTACTTTAAAAGAAGCTGGTTTAATCAATAAAGGTGCATTCCAGGAGTCGGAACTCGAAGCCGACAAACAGGCAATTACAGCTTATTACCAGAATCTCGGTTACATTGATGCAGAAGTTTTAGATGTTACAAAAGAAGTAAATATAAACGAAAAGAAAAACCGCGACGAACTTACAGTCACCTTTGTAATTGTCGAAGGCTCTCAGTATACGTTCGGAGGAATTAAGTTTAAGGGCAACGTTATTTTTTCGAGCGAAAAACTTAGTTCTTACATAAAATTAAAGACTGGTTCTGTTTATAACCAGCAGAAATATCAGGAATCTGTAATGGCAATTGCCGACCTTTACTACGAAAATGGTTATACTTCAAACCGTTTTCAGCCGGTGCCGGAAAAAGACGTTGCAAATAAAGTAATTTCGTATACGTTTAACATTACAGAAAGCGTTAGAAGCCACGTAGAAAGCATTTCTATCAAAGGAAATTCAAGAACAAAAGAAGAAATTATCCGCCGAGAAATTCCAATTGAAACAGGCGACATTTTTTCTAAGGCAAAATTAACTACAGGACTTCGTAATCTTTATAACCTGCAGTATTTTAGTGCTGTTGTTCCTGATGTTGTGCCAGGTTCGGAAGATAACCTTGTTCAGCTTGTTTTTTCTGTTGATGAGCAGTCAACTACTTCAATTGAATTTGGTGTAACTTTCTCTGGTGTTTCTGATCCAGACGATCTTCCTTTTGCTCTTTTTGTAAAATGGCAGGATTCAAACTTTAGAGGACTTGGAAAATCAATCAGTGCAAGTTCAACGATTGCAACTGATGAACAGTCAGTTTCTTTAAGCTATGGCGAAAACTGGCTTTTTGGTCTTCCTATTTCTTCTTCAATCAGTACAAGTTTTTCTCATTCTCAGAATTCTGCACTCATGCTTGAGTACAGTCCTGACGAAGGATTTAACTCTGACGATTATTACATGGATTATGAACGCTGGGTTTGGAGTCTGGGATTTTCTCTTGGAAGAAGATGGACTCCAAACTGGGCAATTCTTTCTTTGTCTGCCGGTATAAACGGAAGCCTTATCAACAATGTTTACGAAGAACAGTTTGATCCGGTTGATTCAACTATCAGCGATTATGCAAACAAATGGGGATTCCAGAATTCCGTATGGTCAGCCTTTTCTGTTGATGACCGCGATATAAACTATGATCCGACTCGCGGCTGGTTTGCAAGCCAGAGACTTACCTGGTACGGACTTACCCCGATCGAAACTGAATTCTTTTTGCGTTCAGATACAAAACTTGAAAAATACTTTACCTTGCTCAACATTCCTGTAACCGAAAGCTGGAACTGGAAGATGGTTTTTGCCGCATACAGCGGTTTAAGCCTCGAGTTCCCGACACCGGATACAGGAATCGGAAATACAAGCAAACTTTATATCGATGGTATGTTTAATGCCCGCGGCTGGACAAATATTTACAATAAGCATCGTGGACGAGCTTTGTGGAGCAATATCCTTGAACTTCGCATGCCCCTTGTTCCGGGCGTTTTGGCAATTGACTGGTTTGGCGATGCTGCTGCAATTAAAGAAAGTCCTTATGCTATGTTCAACAATCTTGACATTACTGATTTTTACTTTAGTACAGGTCCTGGACTTCGTTTTTCAATTCCGCAGTTCCCTCTGCGTCTGCTTTTTGCAAACACATTTAAAATGGACAAAGATTACAATATTGAATGGGACAACAAGTGGAAGTTCGTACTTTCATTCAATATTACAAATAAATAGTTGCTTTAATCTGGAGTTATCATGAAAAAAATAGTTCTTCTTTTTGGTATTTTATTTTGTGCAGTTGCTTCATCTTTTGCACAGCAGATTACACGGTTTGGAGTTGTTGATACAGCTCGTGTTTATCAGGCATATTTCCGTAATTCTGCTCCAGTGCGCAATTATGAATCTAAAAAGGCAGAATTTCAGAACGAAATTAACCGCCGCACAGAAGAAATTCAGAATTTAAAAAATCAAAAAGTTGAAGCTCAAAAAAACAACAATATAGCAACAGTAAACCGTTTAGACGCCGACATTACTAAAAAAACAGATCTCCTTACAGAATACACAAGCACAAAGAACGTTGAACTTGAATCATTAAAGCGCAACCTGCAGAATTCTGATTCATTCTATAAAAAACTGTACAGCGTTCTCGAAAAAGTTGCAGAAAACGAAGGTTACTCAATGATTATGAGTCTTCAGCAGGCAAATGCAATTTTGTGGTACAGTCCTTCTGTTGATATTACAGAAAAAGTAATTGCACAGCTTGGAATTTAGTTCAAAATGCCACGTCAAAAAGATAAGGTTGTAGCTGGAACTGTTCAGGCAAAGTCAGCAAGCACTGAATTAACACCCCTGATGATTCAGTATCAGAGCATAAAAGATGAATATCAGAATGAAGTGCTCTTTTTTCGTCTCGGGGATTTTTACGAAATGTTCAACGAAGACGCTGTTGAAGTAAGCCGTCTTTTAAATCTTACGCTTACGCATAGGGCAGGTCAGCCTATGTGTGGAATTCCTTATCATGCCGCAAAAATCTACATTGCGCGCCTTCTACGTCTTGGAAAAAAAATTGCAATTTGTGAACAGGTCGGCGAAATCGGCAAAGGAAAGACGATTACAGAGCGCAAGGTAATCGAAGTAATTACTCCGGGAACCGCCATGGAAAGCGAATATCTTGACGGTGGTGCTAACAATTATCTTGCAAGTTGTGTAATCCGCAAAAATGAAGTTGGTTTTGCCTATATTGACGTAACAACTGCCGACTTTTATGCAACCAGCTGGAATAAAAAAGACATGGCCGACAGTTTTGCAAAAGAACTCGGGCGTTCAAATCCGCGAGAGCTTTTACTGCCGGAAAACATGCGTGGTGACAAAACGGTCTGTTCTCTTATTGAACAAAATCCAAATATTTCGGTTTCCTATTATCCGGAATGGAATTTTGACAATGCACTTTCTTTTAAGCGTCTTACAAAGCAGTTTAATGTGCAGAACCTGCGTTCGTTTAATTTAACGGAAGACAGTGCAGAAGTAGGGCCTGCAGGATTCCTGCTCGACTATCTTTTAAAGAACGCTTCAACTACAGCTCCACATGTCAGCGGAATTAAAGTTTACAAAGATAGCGAATATGTCGTAATGGACGATTCTTCAAGACGTAATCTTGAAATTACAGGCAACCTGCGCGACGGAACCGTTCAATATTCACTTCTGGAATGTGTTTTGCATACACAGACTGCAATGGGCAAGCGCCTTTTAGTAAATTATCTTAATTATCCGCTTACAGATTCAAAAAAAATTCATGCAAGGCAGGAACATGTTTCGCTTTTTGTAGACAACAGGCAGCTTCTCGAAGAAGTGAGGGAACGTTTTAGTTCGGTTTTAGACATTGAACGCCTTGCTTCAAGAATTGCAATGGAAAGGGCACATGCAAAAGATTTACAGGCATTAAAAGCAAGCCTTTTGTCCTGGCTCAATGTCCGCGTTTTAATCGAAAATTATGATTTTTCAACACTTTCGACAGACGAAGCAAAACAGATAATTCAACTTATAGATTCTTCAATCCTGGACGATCCTGCAACTTCTTTAACGGAAGGACGAATCATAAAAGACGGCTGGTCAGGCGACTTAGACCACTGGCGTAACATTCAAAACAATTTTAATAAAATTCTCGAAGAATACGCAGAAGAAGAAAAACAGAAAACAGGAATTTCAAATCTCCGCATAAAAAACAACAATAATGCCGGTTATTATATCGAAATTACAAAAGGAAAGTTGCAGCAGGTTCCGGAGCATTTTATTATGCGCCGTTCACTTTTAAATGCAGAGCGCTATACGACTTCCCGTTTGCAGGAACTTGAACACGAACTTAACGAAGCTTCTTCTAAAATCATTCAACTTGAACGCGACCTTTTTGTCGAAGTACGTTCACAGATTGCAAAATTTGTTCCATATCTTTTGCAGACTTCTCACGAAATTGCACATACAGACGTAAGTGCAAGCCTTGCGTATTCGGCAATCCTGCATAATTGGGTGCGCCCGCTTGTTGACGATTCAAGCGTTTTTGAAGTAAAAAATGCGCGTCACCCTGTCGTTGAGTTTCATCTTCCTGCCGGAGAGTTTGTTCCTAACGATCTTTCAATCTGTTCTCCTCTGGACTTTTCTAAAGATTGCAGCACTTCATTTGCCCTTATTACAGGACCTAACATGGCAGGTAAGTCCACATATTTAAGACAGAATGCCTTGATTGCACTCCTTGCCCAAACCGGCTCTTTTGTTCCTGCCACGTCTGCCCATATCGGCATTGTTGACAGAATTTTCTGTCGTGTCGGAGCAAGCGACAATCTTGCTCGGGGGGAATCAACTTTCCTTGTAGAAATGACCGAAACAGCAAACATTCTTCGCTCCGCAACTCAAAAATCCCTTGTAATCATGGACGAAGTTGGACGCGGAACTTCTACAGAAGACGGACTTTCAATTGCCTGGGCAATCAGCGAATATTTATTGAACACAATAAAATGCAAGACACTTTTTGCAACTCATTATCACGAACTTACCCGCATGGATCACTCTGCGCTAAAGCTTTTGTGTATGGACGTTGCAGAAAATGCCGGCGAAGTCGTGTTTTTGCGAAAAATAAAAGAAGGGGCTAGCGAAAATTCCTATGGTCTCCACGTTGCAAAACTTGCAGGAATCCCTCAAAGCGTAATTGCCCGTGCCTCAGAAATTCTTTTGCGGTTGCAGCAAATGGCAGAAGAAAAACCAATGCTGGCTTCAGACATTCCAACACAAACCATTGGCGAAAACGAAAAATCTCATTTTAGCACGACGGCTCCTGGTCTTTTTTCTGACGAAGAAATGGTTCTCGACGAGATTCTTTCTGCTGACCCGGAAAACCTTACTCCTTTGCAGGCTTTGCAGCTTGTTTCCCGGTGGAAGTCCTGTCTTTCTGGTCGCTAGTTTTTGTATATGGGCGCATTTTTGCGCCTGTGGCGCAAAAACCGGGCTATCCGAGGTTCCGGCGTCTAACGCGCCTGCAGTGCTGCGCACCCGCTGCGCGGCCTCTACTATCCCTTGCGCAAGCAAGAAATTACAAGGATGTAATTTCTTGATAACTATCCCGTTGCGCATAAAAAATAACAAAAAATTTATAACAAAAAATGTGTAAAAATTGCAATTCAGCGCCATTTATTATTTGTGGAACAAATTTCTTTTTTTACGATAAAGCGCCTCCTTTTCTCTTTTTTTCTTTCAGTTATAAATTTATTGCGACGGGCAGAATGTTTTATATTTGGTGGCGAAGAATGTGTCTGCTGTGGCGGAGAATCTTCTTTTTTGCCGTTGTGCCCGCAGTGCATACAAAAATTATCCGAAAGCGAGTTTTTGTCGCGCTGTAAAGTTTGTGGAAAAGAACTGATCAGCGAAATAGAACTCTGTTCTGCGTGCCGGAACGAAAAAATCCTTCAAAATGTGGATCTTGCTTTTCCGCTTTTTTCATATCGCTTATGGAAAAAAAATCTGCTTTTTGCCTGGAAAACAGAAGAAAAAAGAGTTTTGTCCCCATTATTTGCTTCATTTATATTTAACAAAATTCGACAGATTGAATTTTTAGAAAAAGAAAAAATTCCAATTGTGCCAGTTCCACCTCGTCCTGGAAAAATCCGCAGAAAAGGCTGGGATCAAATCGATGAACTTTGTTTTTATCTTCGCAATCTGTACGGCGTAAAAACCTTAAATGTCTTAAAGCGGCTTACAAGGTTTCAGCAGAAAAAACTAACCCGCACTCATCGCCTTGAGCAGATAAAAAAAGCTTTTGTATTAAAAAATCAAAAAGAAATAAAAAAGTTCTTAAAATCGCCTCCTCAAAAAGTCATTTTAATCGACGACGTAATGACAACCGGCAGTACTCTCGAAGCCTGCGCCGAAGAATTAAAAAAAGGTGGCGTAAAAAAAGTTATAGTAATAACACTTTTTGTTGTTGATTAAGGAGAAAATGCTACATCAACTGAATCTTAAAACAATTTGTTGAGAATATTGAGATTTGATTTTCTATCAATTTGACGCTATAATTCTGTATTGATGCATCATTGATGTTTAAATAAAAAAATATTTTGAGGTACTTTATATTATGAAGGAAGAAATTCCAGGTTATACTGTTGCAGAAGCTGTTCAGGAAGCACGCCGTTGTCTGAACTGCCCGAAACCACTTTGCCGTACAGGCTGTCCAATTGAAAACGAAATTCCAAAGTTTAACCATGCTTTAGCACAGGGAAATATTGGAGAAGCATATAGAATCATTTCCGAAAAAAGCAATCTCCCTGCAATCTGTGGACGCGTTTGTCCTCACGAAAATCAGTGCGAAGGTCATTGCGTACTTGCTAAGTCAGGAAAAGGAATAAAAATCGGTCGTATCGAAAAATTCATTGCAGATTTCTATTCTGAAAATCATCTTACAAATGAAAAACTTGTTCCAAAAACAAAGGGCAAGGTTGCAGTAATCGGTTCAGGTCCTGCCGGTCTTACAGTTGCCGGAGACCTGGCTAGAAAGGGCTACAATGTTGTAGTTTACGAAGCAGAGCAGGAACCAGGTGGTGTTCTTCTTTATGGAATTCCAGATTTCCGTCTGCCAAAAGAAGTTGTTCGCCGCGAAATCAAAAATATCGAAGCTCTTGGTGTAACTTTTGTCTGCAATACTCGTGTTGGAGTTGATGTTTCAATCGATAAAATGCTTGAAGAAGGTTTCGAAGCCGTATTTATCGGTGCAGGAACAGCAGTTGCAAAAGGACTTGGAATTCCTGGCGAAGAATTAAAAGGCGTAGTTCAGTCTTCATACTTCCTTAGAATGACTCGTCTTTACCTTGACGGCAAGGTTGGTCGTTCCGAAGTTCCTGTTGAAGAAGGCGATCGCGTTGTAGTAATTGGTGCTGGAAACGTTGCAATGGACGCATGCCGCACAGCAGTTATGATGAAGGCTTCTTCAGTTACAGACTGCTACAGAAAAACAATTGAATTTATGAAGGCTGCCCGTGCAGAATATGACGGCGCCGTAAAAGACGGTGTTGAATTCAAATGGGAACACACTCCGGTAGAAATCGTTGCAGAAAACGGCAAGGCTGCCGGCTTAAAAGTTCAGACTCCAGAAGGCGAAAAAATTGTTCCTGCTGACAAAATTTTAATCGCTGTAGGTTCAAAACCTGCTGGTGCAATTATTTCTTCAACAACAGGAATCGACGTTGACGAATCTGGCTATGTAATTACAACAAAGGCTCCGTATGGCATGACAACTAAAAAAGGTGTTTTTGCTGGTGGAGACATCGTTCATAAGCCTGCAACTGTAGTTTTGGCAATGCGCGAAGCTAAAAAAGTTGCCCAGGGAATCGCTGATTACATCGAAGCCTGCAAACTTCTTGGCGTTCAGTCAGGAAACAATCAGTAAAAGAAGGTTTATATACAAAAGAGGTTAAAAATGGCAGAAGGAACTCAGATACAGCTTGTAACTTTTCAGCTTGGTGAAGAACTTTATGGCGTAGATATAATGGACGTAAAAGAAATTGTAAAAGTTTGTGAAGTACGTCAAATTCCAAATGCACCATATTATGTTGAAGGAATTTTTAACCTCAGAAGTGAAATAATTCCTGTAATGAATCTTCATAAGCGTTTTCAAATTCAAAAACTTGCAGATTCTTCAAAAGACGAAGACGATGGTGGATTTATTATTCTTAATATCGATGACAATAAAATCGGAATCATTATTGATAAGATTGCCCGCGTTGTAACTGTTGACATTGGCGACGTAAAGGCTCCTCCTCAGATGATAAGCGGAATCGGAACTGAATATATTCAGGGTGTTATCAGACAGGACGAACATTATCTTATAATGCTGAATATCCGGAAACTCTTTAATCCGAAGGAACTGCAGAAGATTTTTGATTCTGAATAGGTTTATGACTTTCGGTAAAAAAGCCGGAAGTCATTTTTTATGAATTCAACTGTTGCAGTAAAAAAAATAAAAGTAAAAAAAAGGTTTATAAGAAAAGATGATTCAAACTTTCAGTTCTACAATCCGCAGAAAAGAAATGGATGCCGTTTTAACCTGTATGGTTGAAGAAAAAACGGGTCCAGGAGAATTAAACACAAAATTCATTCAATCTTTAAAAGAATTTTCAGGTTGTGATGGTGCCGTTGCTTTTAGAACTCCTTTGATTGCTCTTTCTTATGCTCTTAAGGCTTTAGACCTTCCTCCAGAAACTCAGATTATGGTCAGTGCGCTTGCTCCTTTCTGGCAGTATGATGCAATTCAAAAACTTGGATTTAAGCCACTTGTACTTGATGTTAATGAGCAAACTGGAGTTGTAAGTGCAGAAATTGTTCAAAAAGGAATTTCCAGTGGCGGAAGACTTTTAATTTTGCACGAAACAATGGGAATCCTTTCAGAAATTGAAGAAATCATGGCCCTTGGAATTCCCGTTATAGAAGATATTTCTCATTCTTTTGGGGCAATTCTTCCGGAAAAAGAAAATCTAGATACTAATGCAGGTGAACAGCAGCAAAAAAAACAGAATAGAAGGGCTGGTTCTTTTGGAATATTTTCGATTCTCGGACTTGAAGAATTTGACACTGTAACTGGCGGTGGTGGAGCTGTTTTGCTTTCTCCATTGCGCCGTGACTGGATTGTTTTAAAAAAATATACAGATTGTGCGCCTAAAACAGAAATCCTGCCGGACATTAACAGTGCGCTTGCTTTAGTTCAACTTAAAGAATTTAACAGAAATGAACAGGCACGAAAAACTCTTTTTGCGATTTTTCAGCGTGCATTGATGAGTGGAAAAAACAGAACATTTTCCCGCGAGGCTGACGAAGGTTCAACAATCTGGTCTTTTCCTGTTGTCTTAAACGGAAGTTTTAAAGATGCAAAACAATATGCTTCAAGAAAAGAAATTGAAATTCAATCAGCATACACAGATTGTGTAATCGGACATCTTGAAGAAGAACAGGTTCAAAATTTAAAAACTGCAAAATCCCTTAATTTAAGGACTGTTTTATTTCCGTTGTATCCGCGCCTTGGCTCGGAATCAGCAACAAAAATTGCAAAAGTTTTAGGAACTTTGCCGTAAAGAGAGTGCGTATGGTCAGATGTTTGATTATCGTTAATACTTACAAAGAAGAATCCAAAAATATGGGTGCAGACATAAAGGAATTTCTTTTTAAAAAAGGAATTTCTGCCGAGATTTTTTTGTTTAACGGATTTTCTGAACAGTATCCTTTTAGTGGTTTTGACTTTGTAATTACTCTTGGTGGAGACGGAACTGTTCTTTTTGCTGCACGCGGTTGTGCTCCAGAAGGAATTCCAATTATTCCTATTAATTTTGGAACTTTTGGATTTATCGCTTCAGTTCAAAAAAATGAATGGAAAGAACAGATAGAAGAATTTTTAAACGGTCGATCTGTAATAGTTCAGCGCGGAATGTTAAAAACAGAAATTATTCGTGGTGGAACTAAAAAATTTTCGACTTCAAGTTTGAACGACACTGTAATCAGTGCAAAAAATTCTGCACATACGATAAAATTTCAAATAAAGTACGGACAAACTGAACTCGGTCTTTTTGTTGCAGACGGAGTTATTCTTTCAACTTCAACAGGTTCAACGGCTTACTCTGCAAGTGCAGGCGGACCGATTATTGATCCTTATGTCGATGTTATGTGTCTTACACTGATAAATCCGTTTAGTTTGTCGAGCCGGCCTGTCGTTTTGAGCCCGGAAAACGAACTTTCAATAGAAATTCTTCCTAGTCGTGTAAGCGACGTTATTATAACTGTTGACGGACAGATTCCGATTGACCTGCACGTTGGCGATATAATAAAAATCGGACAGGCAGACTACAAGGCTCTTCTTGTCGGCTGTACCCAGGAAAAATTCTATAAATCATTACGTCAGAAATTGAACTGGTCAGGAGGACCAAATGCTTGAGGATTTAAAGATTAAAAATTTTGCCCTCATCGACAGCGCATCTGTAGATTTTAAAAATGGATTTACAGTTCTTTCTGGCGAAACTGGTGCTGGAAAATCCCTTTTAATCGGTGCCCTTACTTTTCTTTTAGGCGGAAAAGGTGGAGCTGAACAGATTCGCTCCGGCTGTCAGATGGCTCAGGTCAGCGGAACTTTTTATATAAAAGGTCTTTCTCAAAAAGTTGACAGTTCAAAAATCAATGAAAACGACATAAAAACTCCTGCACAGTGGCTTTATGTTCATGGAATAGAAAGCGAAGACGAGCGAATTTTGATTCGGCGTTCTGTGCGCGATAACGGAAAATCTGCTGCCTGGATTGGAGACACTCCGGTAACAAGGGCAGATTTAGCTTCGTTCTGCAATTTTCTTATTGATATTCACGGTCAGCACGAACATCAGTCGTTAATGCGTGTAAGTGAACACAGAAAATTTCTTGATTCTTTTGCTGCAATTAACGAAAAAGTTGAATATTTTACTTCAATTTATTCAGCCCTTGTCGAAAAGCGTCGGGAACTTTCTCAAATGCTTTCTGATGATAAAACCCGTGCTCAAAAAATTGAAGTTTTGACTTTTGCAGTAAACGAAATAGAAGAAGCAAAACTTAAGAAAAATGAAGATGTTGAACTTGACGAAGAAGAAAACAGACTTTCTTCATTTGAAAAACTTTTTGAAGACGTGGATTCGATTTGCCAAACTCTCGAAGGTGCAGAATCTGCAGATGGTGCTGTTCCTCTTATAAAGAAAATTCGTTCAACAGCAGAGCACGCAGTTACTCTCGATAAAAAGTTAGAATCTCTTGACAGCCGTTTAGAAAGTGCTTTTTACGAGTTGTCGGACATTGCAAACGAATATTCAGCCTATAAAAATTCTCTTGTTTTTGATCCGGAACGCCTGGCCTTTGTTCAAGAGCGGCAGACTTTGATTTATAACCTTAAAAAGAAGTATGCTTCGTCGGTAGATTCTCCACTTTCAGAAGTAATTCAATTTGGCGAAGATGCTCAGAAACGTCTTGAAGAATTGAACAGCGGAGAAAAAAGCAAGGATTCCTTAAAGTTAGAAATTTCTGAACTTGAAAAAAAGGTTTACACACTTGCAAAGGAAATTTCAAAAGACAGAAGTCTTGCAGCTCAAAAAATGTCTGAGCAGGTTATGGCAATTTTGCAGACTTTAGGAATGAAAGACACTCGTTTTTCTGTTAAGGTTTCAGAAAAAAGTGGTTCTGCACTTGAACAAAAATGTGGCCCTTATGGAATGGATGATATTGAATTTCTGATTGCTGCAAATCCTGGAAATCCATTGCAAAGCCTGGCAAAAATTGCTTCTGGTGGTGAATTGAGCCGTGTTATGCTTGCTCTAAAAACTGTTCTTGCAGAAAGCGACAGTGTTGGAACCCTTGTTTTTGACGAAATTGATACAGGAATTGGTGGCGAAGTGGCTGTTTCCGTTGGCCAGCATTTAAAGAATCTTGCAAAAAACAGACAGATTTTGTGTATTACGCATCTAGCGAGTATCGCAGTTTATGCCGATAATCAACTAAAGATTGCAAAAACTGTTTGTGACGGAATGACGCACACAGATGTTACACCGATCGAAGGCGAGTCGCGTGTCAGCGAAATTGCACGCATGCTTTCTGGAGATTCTGCGAGTCAGGAATCGCTTGAACACGCAAAAGCAATGCTTGTAAAATTTTCCAGTTGAATAAACTGTGATTCTTGCCATCCATAATAGGAGAAGGTTAATGGCTAAAATTTCTGCTGAAAGTCGTGAACTTTTTAATTCAAAAATTGGTCCGTACAAGGATGAAATAAATTCTCGCCTTAACAAGGAAAAAGAAGTTCTTGCCTTGATTGCTAAAGATCAGTCTGGTTCAGGTTATAAAAAGATTTTTTTATGCGATGATCAGATTTATATAGCAACAGTCTGGCTTGCAATCAATAAACTTTCAGTTGAACTCTTGGACACAAAAAATAATGATGCCCTAAACGACGCTAGAAAATCATTATACAAAGCAATTATTAATCTTGAAGAAATTGTAACGAGTGTTATTAACTGCTCTTTTTCTGATATCGAAGGCAAACTTTCTGAAATTTCAAATATTCCATTGGAAAGACGTTTTTATCTTGTAAAAAAACTGGGGCTTGCAATTCAACTTTTAATGGAAGCTTACGGCGAAAATACAAAATGGAAGTGGTCTTTTGTTGAACTTCAGGGACGTTTTTGTACGGTTGCAAAAAATCTTCTTGATATGAAAAAGGCCTGCAAAGATTATTTTGATCCATCTTCACAGGATTATGATAATACAGTTTATTATGTAAGGCTTATTTTAAAACTTTTGGATCAGTCGGCAACTCAATATCGCGATCGTTACGAACTTTCTACACATAGAATTGACGATATGACAAGTGCAATAAATTATCTTATGGCCTTAAGAAGGTTGCAGATTCTGCTTAATATGAAAGACGAAGCAGAGGAGACAAAGAAAAAAGCACTTGTCTGGAAAGACAAACTTGAAGCAGACCACAAGGCAGGGCTTGCCAGCTAAAATATGCTCAACAAAAAACTGATTTTAAAATTATTTGAAGGTTTTTCGATTCAACGCTGGAACGATTTAGTTCGTCCTTTTGAACTTGTCGAAATGGACAAGGCTGCAGAACGTATGGTCGTTGCATATATAATCGGAAAATACGAAGAGGCAGCTGGAAAACATGTTGACTGGTCGTGGATAATTTATGCTTCACTTTTTGAACTTTTAAAAAAAATTGCCCTTTGCGACATAAAAAGTCCAGTTCAGCAGATGATTCGCCGTCAGTTTCCGCAGGAATATTTAAAACTTAATGAATGGGTTTTAAAACAGTACAAAGATATTATCGACGACAAAGATTTTTATTCAGAATTTACCCTTTACATTGCCCGGACAGCCGGAAACTTTCCAATGCCGGAAGAATTAAAACTTTCCTTTAGAATTATGCGGGCGGCTCACAAATTTTCAACTTTGCGCGAATTTCAGATGATTGAATGTGTAAACGAAGAAGAGCGGATTCAAAAAATTAAAAAAGATTTAAACCAGGAAATTCAACAATATCTTGATTTGCGCGGAATGCAGCTTTTAGTAACAAGGCAGCGCCCTTTTGATTTTATTATGATGATTGAACAGCTGCGTTTTCAGACACGCTGGAATCAAACACCGAGAGTTCCAAAAACAAGCGTTCTCGGACATTGTTATTTTGTTGCTGCCCTTACCGTTTTATTGATGCGCGAAACTAAAATAAAAATGAGCAAAAAACGGCTCTTTAATGACTTTTTTTCGGCTCTTTTTCATGATTTGCCGGAAGCCGTTACCCGTGACATTATTTCTCCTGTAAAGCAGGCAACCGACGAACTTCCAAATATCGTAAAAAAAATTGAAGACGAAATTGTCCGCAGTGAACTTGTTCCTCTTATGGACGATTCTTATGCTCAGGAAATTCTTTATTTTACAAATGATGAATTTTCAAATCGAATTCAAATAAAAGGCAAAAACGACAAATTAACTGTAAAACATGTTGAATGGGACGAATTGAATGCAAAATTCAATTTTGATGAATATAATCCTGTTGATGGCAGAACTGTGCGGCTTGCTGACCATTTAAGTGCATTAATCGAAGCCGACAGTTCAATAAAATATGGAATTACAAGTGAACATTTACGAAGTGGCAAAGAACATACGTTAAAAGCTTACAAGAACGGGCTTATAATAAACGGAATAGAAATCCGCCGGATTTTTGACGAAGTTGTAAGCGACTGATTTTTCGTTTTAGACTAACCTGAAATTCAACTTAGCAATTTTAAAAAATACGTAAAAAGATGCTGTTTTTCTTATTTTCAATTAAAAAAATGCCGAAAATAAGAAAGGTATGAAATGCGCATTCATTAAAAATTTAAGAACTTTTGTTTTTGCCGGAATCCTTGTTTTTTTTAGTCCTTTTTGTATCCATGCTCAGACAAATCATGTTGTTCAAAAGGGCGAAACGCTTTATTCAATTTCAAAAAAATATAATGTAAGTGTTCAGGCGATAAGCGATGCAAATAAAATTTCTGGAACTGACATTAAAGTCGGGCAGACTTTATCAATTCCTGTTGATACGAGTGCCAAGAAAGAAGAAAAAAATCAAACTTCTGCAGAAAAAACAGTAAAAACGGATACTTCAAGTAATTCTTCTAAATCAACTGATGAATACACTGTAAAAAAAGGCGACACCTGGTACGCAATTGCTAGAGCGTATTCGGTAAATGTAAAAACTCTTTACGAACTTAATGACACAGACGGAACAGAAGGGCTAAAAGTTGGTCAAAAAGTAAAAGTTCCTGCTACAACAAAAAACTCAGTGCAGACTTCTACTGTTGTTAAGGCAAATGACAAAGAAACTTCTGCGAACTCTCAAAAAACAAATTCTTCTAAAACTGCAAACCCGCCTGTAATTGTGGACACTCATTCTTATTCTGGTAAAAAGGGCGATCCAAATCTTGTCTGGCCTGTAGAAAAGCCTGAAGTTACTTATGTAAACGGAAAGGTCAGCGGAGTTACTCTGAGTGCTAAAAAGGACGAAAAAGTAGAAGCTATAAAGTCGGGAACTGTTATGTTTAGCGGAAGTTACCGTGGATTTGGCAACGTTGTTTTTATTCAAAGCAAAACCGGACACATTTATGCATATACTGGTCTTGGCAAAGTTTTAGTCAGCAAAGGTGAATACATTGATTTTAAAACTCAGATTGGAACTGCTGGAATTGACAGTTATTCTTCAAAAAGCCAGATTAGCTTAATGGTTTTTCAGAATGGACTTCCAATTGATCCCGCAAAAGCTCCGCGTGGTTAGAGGTCTTCTATTGTCGCTTCGGAAGAATCATTTTCTCCGTCGAGTGCAATAAAGCGTACATCGGCTTCTTCTGTAATTTTTTCGCGTACGATTATTTTTAAGTTTTTGCACAAAAGTGTCGTAATCCTGAGCTGCTGTCCAAAACGATTTTTATAGGTTGCGTCTTCCTGAGTTATGTCATTTGTTTTTAAATAGATGTGGAGTTCACCTTTTAGGTATTCAATCATATCAGAATAATTTATGCGCTTGTTGAATGTCATGTCGCGCTGAATATAATCAATTACTTCAAAAGTGTTTAAGTCGCTGCTTAATTTTGTTATCATTTTTGTCTCCATGTGCTGAATGTCGAGATTAAATTTCAATAATTCAAAAAGGCTTCCTGTATCCCCTCTCCCCAATGCCGGTAGTTATCTCCCCATTTTTATTGAAGTGCCAGAGCTACAAGGTTTGCTGCCGTTGTTGAGTTTACAGCCTGCCTTTTCCTTTTAGATTTTTTCTTTGCCGGCATTTTTACAAGTATTTTAAAAAGTTCACAACAAACACGGGCATCGTCAAAGGCCCGGTGGGCGTGTCCCGTATCAATCTGAAACTGTGAAGCTAAAAATGTCTGCTTCCATGATTTGTTGTCTGGTAAAACGAGCCTGCTTAAACGAAGTGTGTCGATTGCTTCGTTTGTAAGCGGAAGAAGATTTAGTTTTTCTGATTCTGCATTTGCAAAGCGTATGTCAAATTGAGCATTGTGGGCAACCAAAATTGTTTCTTTGCAGAAATTCCTGAATTCTGGAATTACTTTAGTTGCCGGTGGTGCGCCAGAAAGCATGCTGTCTGTTATTCCTGTAAGGTTTTGAATAAATGGATTTAGTGGTTCTGTTAAATTTATAAGAGAAGAAAATGTTTCGAGAATTCTGTCTTTAGTGAATTTAACGGCACCGATTTCGATTATGCTACTTGTCAGGGGATTTTGACCGGAAGTTTCTGTATCAAAGGCACAGAAAACTTCTCCGTCGTTAAAAAGTGAGAGCATTCTTTTTTGCGATGTAATTAAGTGCAGGTTTGCTGACATAAAAAAAGGGTTGCCGTAAATTTTTATCCGACAACCCTTGTATTTTACACGTAAAGATTAGGCTTTTTCAAGAATCTTTTTGATGTCTGCTGAGATTGCGTCGCAAGTGTCTGCAGATTCTTTTTTAGCTTCTTCGAGAGAGCCTTTAACTTCTGTTCTTGAGTTGATGTAGAACTTGATTTTTGGCTCTGTTCCAGAAGGACGGGCAGAAACGACTGTTCCGCCGTCGAGTACAAACTGAAGAACATTTGACTTTGGAAGATCAATCTTTGCCTTTGCCGATGGATTTTCTGGATTGTAAGAAACGCTTTCCTGAATGTCGCGGATTTCAAGAACTTTTTTGCCACCGAGTGTTTTTAAGCCCTCTGTGCGGAGTTTTGACATAATTCCTGCCATAACTTCTTTTCCTGCAGAGCCAGGGAAATTCTGAGAAATTGCGCGGTCTTCAAAGAAACCAAATTCTGTCCATAAGTCGTCGAGGTGTTCAAGAATTGACTTGCCTTTTGAAGCCCAGTACAAAGTCATTTCTGCGCACATTGCAGCGGCAGAAACTCCGTCTTTGTCCATTACTTCTTTTTCAACCTTGTAGCCGTAAGACTCTTCAAGACCGAATACGTAGTTTTCGCTTCCGTCTTTTTCAAATTCGTCTTCTACTGCGGCAATCCATTTAAATCCTGTCAGACATTCGTGCATTTTTACGCCGTATTTTTTGCAGATGTAGTCGCAGAATGGAGAAGTTACGATTGAGCGGATTGCTGCCGGATTTGCAGGTATTTTTCCAAGTTCCTTGCGGGAAAGAAGAACATATTCGCACAAGAGTGCGCCCATCTGGTTTCCGGAAACAAGAACAAATTTTCCGTCTTTACCTGGAAAGGCTGTTCCAAAGCGGTCTGCGTCAGGGTCGGTTGCCATTACACAGTCTGCTTTTTCTGCTTCGCCGAGTTCAACTGCAAGTTTTAATGCAGGAGCTTCTTCCGGATTCGGTTTTTCTACAGTCGGGAATCTTCCGTCTGGTTCTCTCTGCTGTGGAACTGTGATTACTTTTAGTCCAAGGTCGCCGAGAACTTTTTCTACGTGCATTGCGCCTGTTCCGTGGAGAGGTGTGTAGACGATTTTTACTGTCGAAGCCTTTTCTTTGATAAGTTCCGGGCGGAAAAGCTGAGCCTTGCACATTGTCCAGAATTTTTCGTCGATTTCTTTATCGATTAAAACGAGTTTGCCTGATTTTAAAGCGTCTTCTTTTGAAATTGTCTTTACTTCTTTTACAGCGTTTACTTCGTCAATGATTCCAACATCGTGCGGCTCAATTACCTGAGCGCCGTTGTCCCAGTAAGCTTTGTAGCCGTTGTACTGAGGAGGATTGTGCGAAGCTGTTACGACAACGCCGGTTTGTGCGCCAAGCTCGCGGATTGCGTAAGAAAGCTCTGGAGTAGGGCGGAGTCCTGTAAAAAGATAAGACTTGATTCCGTTTGCTGCGAGAATAAGTGCTGTAGCTTCTGCAAAAACGTCTGAATTTTTACGGCTGTCGTAGGCGATTACAGCGCTTAATGTGCCGTCTTTTGCCTTTTGCGGGAAAGCTTTTATAACGTAGTTTGCAAGTCCCTGGGTTGCAAGATTGATTTCGAGAGTGTTCATGCGGTTTGTGCCGCCGCCCATTACTCCGCGAAGTCCGCCAGTTCCAAATTCAAGAGTCTGATAGAACCTGTCTTCAAGTTCTTTCATGTCTTCTTTTTGAACTAATTCTTCTACTTCCTTCCGGAATCTTTCGTCTTTTTCTTCCGCAATGTACTTTTTTGCGCGTTCAAGAATTTCTGCTTTTTCCATAAGTTACCTCCGTGTTTTGTCCACTGCTTTTTATTTGTCGTTTAATTGAATTTCTAAAAATACTTAAAGGCTGTCTGCCCTTAAAATCATTTTTGTTTCCCATTCAAGAAGTTTTTTTTCTTCCTGTTTTTTAGAACCTTTTACATCGCACATTACACGGAAAACTGGCTCTGTTCCGCTTCCGCGCATCCAGATAAAGGCAAGAGGAGATTTATTTTCGTCATAGAAAATTATTTTTAGTCCGCCTTTGCCACTTGTTGAATAATCTGTAATGTCGTTTTCTTCTTTTGTACCGTTTGTTTTTACTGCGCTGTAAGAGCTAACTCCAAAGAGTGAATAAAGTTCATCTTTGTGAGTAGCCCATTGAGACTCAAAAATTTTCTGGAACCTTGCTTTTAAAACTGCGTGGTCGGTTGTTTTTATTTTAAGAACGGCCCTTGATTCACTTACTCCTGTTGTCGTGTAAACAGGAAGAGTGTCGATTACATCCTGCAAAGTAAAATTCTCTTTGAATTTATCGAGCTGACTGCTTGCTTCGCACCATAAGTGGAAGAGACCTTTGTGTTCAACTCCGTTTACTTTTTCATCTTTAAGAACTAAAAGTTTTACCAGAGCAAAAATCGTACAAAGAGGATCTCTTACTGCTGCCGGATGCGTAATATTGCCACCATTAGAACCTTCGCCTAAGATGCGCACCGTGTATCCTTCTGCGCGTTTTTCGCGGGCTAAGTTTACGACATTTGCTTCGCCAACTTCTGCGCGGAATACTTTTGCATTAAAAGCCTTTGCAATTTCTTCGATTCTCATTGAAGTCGGTCCGTTTACGGCAACTGCAAGTTTTAATCTGTCAGTTTTGTTTTCTTCTGTTAAAGAATTGCCCTGTAATAAAAGTTCTGCTTTTTTTGCAAGCCCAAGACCGGTTTCTTCGGTAAATTGTTCCTGATAAACTGAATAAGCAAGTTCCGAAAGAACTGAAAGGGCAAATCCTTCCTGGGCTTTTAAAACACAGGCTTTTTTTTCAACTTCGTTCCAGTAAACAATGTTTCCGCGATCACCGTCACAGTCCGGCATATAACCCAAAATGCAATTTGTGTCGCCGTTTGCCTGCTGTTTTTCCATTTCTTTTGCACACCAGATTAAATTTTCTGGTTCAGGAATAATCGTGTGTGCAATCTGACCTGGAGCATTATTTATGCAGTGGAGTGCAATTCCACATTCATTTAAAAAGCTTGAATCAATTGACATTGTGCGTGCCGAGCCGTTCATGTCGGCAACTACGGTCAACGGATTTTGAATAAGATGCTGCCGGATTCTTGCAAAAACTGCATTTTGTTTTGAAATATTCTGAGTTCCAGAAATTACTTCTTTGGCAAAATTTCTGTAAGCATTTGCAGCCGAATGTTTTGAAGCACTAGCTTCTGCAAAGACCCAGTCAAGGTCAACTTCCGAGCATGAGTGCGTAAGCTGTTTTGCATATTCAGCTGCGTCTGGACGAGCACATTTTTTTTCAAATTCGCTTACGAGTTTTGCGTTTTCGCTGCCAGGTAAAACTCCGCCGTCGTTAAGGCCAAATTTTATTCCATTGTAGCCAATTGGATTGTGACTTGCCGAAATATAGACAAAGGCATCTGCAGTGTGTGCGTAAACCATAATTTCCGGGGAAGCAATGATTCCTGTGTACGAAACTGCAATCTTTTTTGCTATAAAAACCCTGAGCATTGTGTCAGCGATTGCCGGCCCTGTAGGGCGCGTGTCTATTCCTAGAATTATAAAAGGGGATTCTTTTTTTGAAAGAATGTAATCTGCAAAGGTTTCTGCCGCAAGGGCTGCGATTACACGATTTGTTTCTCCGATCTCTCCGTTTGTATCTTCAGCTTCGCCGGATTGTGCAAAAACTTTGCGCCAGCCGGAAGCGGATGTAATCATATTATGTTCCATAAGTGGATTTTATTTTAGCACTTAAAAAAACAATCCGCAATAAAAGATCAATATGCGTCAATTGCGTAGGTCAGAGACTTTTCTTTTCCGAGAATGTCGGTGACTGAAATCGTAATTTTTGAATGCCCCTTTGGAATCGAAATTACACCCGCAAGTTGTTTTTTTGAATCCGGATAAATTACAGAAATCGGATATTTATTGTGGGAATTTGTGCAAATTTTGCCGTCTTTGCTTATGAGCGTGTCGTAGGTTATTGAATCTGCAATGGCTCCATTTACATAAACTTCTGTTTTGTAAGGCATGGCTGTCTGCTGCAATTCTCTGTAAATGCTGTAAGTTCCGCTTGCAAGCCGTTTTACTGTCGAAAAATCAAAAGTTTTTCCGTTTTTGTTTATTGCGCTTACGTTTGTAATATAGAGAGGAAGTTCATTGCCAAAACGAGGCATTAAAACTCTTGGATTTATCAGAGTCTTTGCCTTTAAATCTGCAACCTGAAATTCCAATAGAGCATTTCCTTCCTGCCAGCCGGAGTTTCCGCAGGTGCCGAGAGGTTTGCCACTTTCGACAGAAGTAAAAGAAAGTCTTTCTTCCTGTTCTGTTGAATTTAAATTTGCATAAACTGTAATTAAATTGTCTTTGTGGGCTACGATAACGGCGTTTCCGAGTGTGCTTTCAAAAAGGCTTGATTCGTCGTGTTCGCTTATTACTGTTGTAACAAGTCCTTCGTCTGCGGTTTTTATTTCGGTACTTCCGCTAAAGATGAGAGAAGGACTGATTACTCCTCCTCTAAGATGCGAAAAATATGTAAAAAATGTATCAGATTCAATTTCGTTTTGAGGCCAGTCAAAAGCAGAAACAGAAAAAACTGCTGCAAGTGCAAAACCCAAACTAAAAATTTTTTTAATCATTTGTTTTTCTCCATATTTTATTGCTCAGTTTTTTTTATCTGAATTCAATATCAATCTTAGAAATAGAACTGTTTTTTCCGACAAAAAGTGAATTTTCTTTTACGGTTATGAATGCGCTTTCTGCCGTAAAATTAAAATTTCCTGCATAAATGTCGGACTTTTGCAGAACGGAAACATAGTATTTGTTTTTTTCTTTGCTTAAAACAAATACAGTTCTGCTGTCTTTCGCTTCGTTTATCGAAAGTATGTTTCCTCGGATTTTTATATGTTTTGAAGTAAGTTTTTTTGTATCTACAACTCCAAGACAATTTTTGTGGGCAAAATAAACATGTCCAAAATCTTTTGAAAATTTTACGAGACACTGACTGTTTGTTTCAGTTTCTAAATATTCATGAAAAGCAATTTTTAATGATTTTCCTTCCTTTTGCGCAAGAACAAATCTCTGTTGTTTTTGTCCGGAAACGGAAGCAATCATTTGAGCATCTTTAGAAACTGCAACTCCCAGAATTACAGGATATTCACTTCCGCCAGGGATAAACTCCTGTTCAACAGTTCCATCGTTATTGAATAATAAAATACAACCGTCTGCGTATCCTGTGACAATTGCATTTTCGCTTGAGTCAAAGGCTGTAATTGGAACGTAATTTTCGTAGGTCCATAAGATTTTTGAATCCTGAGAAAGAAAAGCAAAACTGTTTCCGCCTGGAAGCATTAAAAATTTTCTGTCTTCCTGAAAGTACGGAAAACCGTTTGCAGAAATTTCTGAAATTTTTTTGCCTTCGTTTGAATAAACGCTTATTCTGCTGTCGCTTGTGCCGTAAGTGCAGTATTCATTCTGGCTGATTGCAGCCTTGTAAGGAAAAGTAAAAACAGAAAGAATTTTTGCATCTTTTGTAAAATAGCCGGCAGTCTGACCAAGCTTAAAAGGAATTTTTTCGTCGGCTTCGGATTTTTTTGAATCTGAAAGTTTTGGCGAAACTTTGTTTGCGTCAATTGTCCATTTTGTTAAAAAGTGAATTTCTTTTGAAAGTGGTTTTACGGCAAAAAAAATATATACAAGCGAAAAAATTACGCAGATTGAAACGACTGGATTCAGCTTTTTTTTCATAATATCTTTATATTATATTGATTAAAAACCATGGTCAATATTGACAGAAAAATGTAATTCCTTGACAAAATACCGCTCTATATGCAAAATATTCAAAGCTTTTGTAAAGCAGTATTACTTTTGTGCGTATTATGACGTTTTTTTTGTTAAAAAACGTTTTGGGAGAAAAATATGGAAGGCGATATTCTTACAATTGAAGAAGTTGCAAAATACCTTCGTGTTTCTGAGCGTACGGTTTATGACTGGGCTCAGAAAGGAGAAATTCCTGCAGGAAAAATCGGAACTGTATGGCGATTTAAAAAGTCAGAAATTGAAAAATGGGTAAACGAGCGCTTGTCTTCAAATGTAAAAAAAGAAGAAGTTGCGCCAGAAGTTATTGTAAAAAATATTCTTTCGCCTGAGCGCATTGTTTTTATAAATCACACAACAAAGCGCGATGCTCTCGTTGAACTTGCAAATAATTTGAGTACAGCTCCACAGGTAAAATACCAGGATGAACTCGTAACAGAAATCTTAAAGCGCGAAGAACTTATGTCTACAGCCATTGGTCGTGGAATTGCAATTCCTCATGTAAGACTTTCGTCGGTTACTGACCTTGTAATGAGCGTCGGAATCTGCAAAAAAGACATTATCGACTACCAGTCAATCGACGAAATTCCTGTTCGTATTCTTATTATGATTGCAGCTGCATACAATCAGCACACATATTATCTGCAGACTTTAAGTTTCTTTAGTTCTAAGTTAAAAGAAAAAGAACTGAGAGAAAAACTCCTGAATACAAAAAATTCAGAAGAAGCATACGAACTTTTAACAAGCGAGTAACAGATTGTCGGGGCAAGATGAGACAATGACACATCGGCGGAGATTGTCGGGTCAAGCCCGACAATGACAGTTAAGACAAGATTGTCTGGGCAAGACCGTCAATGACAAAACGCTCTGTCATTCTCGCACTTGATTTTCCTGTCATTCCCCGGCTTGACCGGGGAATCTCTTCTGGCAGCAGATTGTCGGGTCAGGCCCGACAATGACAGTTAAGACAAGATTGTCGGGGCAAGATGAGACAACGACAAAACGCTCTGGCATTCCCACCCTTGTTTTTCCTGTCATTCCTCGGCTAGACCGGGGAATCTCTATTTTGCCGGGTCAACTCCGGCTTTTTTTTATTCGTATAATTCAACAGGAATCCACTTTGAGCGGTCCTGCATGTCTTTTGCAATCATTCCAAATGTAAGTTTTTTTGCAGTTGTTTCGCCGAATAAATATTCCCTGCCGTCTAAAGTGTAGCTCTGGCCCTGCTTTCCTGGAAGGTTTATTCCGACCATTGCATGGCTGTAATCAATGCTGATGAACATTATGCTGTCTAATCCGAGATTTTTATACAAAAGCATTAAAAGCATTGAACGGCTGTCGCAGTCAGAGCCACTGCCTTCGAGTGTTAATGGAATATTCGTAAAATCGGCTTTTTCTGCCGTTGCCGACGGTCTTTCGTAAGAAAATTCCTGAACCCAGTTTAAAAGTTTTTGTGCAAGAACGTCGTCAGAACATTCAAGTGTGTTAGAAATATCAAAGGCGGCTTTTTTTACACGGCCCATTCCGTCTTTTGCAATCATTCTGTAAAAGCGCTGCCAGGCTTCTTTCCAGCAGTTCTGGTTTACAAACAATTTAAATACGGCAAATTCCCGGTCAACAACAAACTGGTTTGCCTGAGCGTCGTCTTTGTCCATTGCCGTTTCAATTTTTTTGCCGTCAATATTGAGCGTTATTTTTTTTGTTCCGGCTTTAGGAAACGCAAATGCTGTAATAATTCCATTTTCTGAAAAACTTCCGCGGTCAACCATTACAGCGTCTAAAACCGAAAGAATAAACTGTTCACAGTCATAAGCTTTGTCCTGAGGCGCAAATGAAAGAACCGTTAAAAAGTTTTTTGACTGAACAAGCGGAATGCAAACAGCCCAGCCACTCATTTTTTCGCCAAGTGCTTTTTCGCTTAGCTCGATTCTGCTTATGGCGCAGGTTCTGTTTCTCCATTTTACCTGGGCAATTTCTCCACTTGCGCTAAGACGTTCCTGGGTTTTGTTGAGAGCGTCGCTACAGTCTTTAAAGTCTTTTTCTGGCCACACGCGGATTACGGTTTGAACCGGCAGAAGTTTGTGCTTAAACAAAATTGAGCGTTCGTCCTGAGAGCAGTCGGTCAGTTCAAACATTTCCGGAAGGTCAATCTGATAGTTAAAAATGCTGCTCGAAACAACTTCGGCATTTGCCTTTAATGCAAAAAGGCTAAGAAAAATACTAAAAAGAAAAACTCTTGTTGTTTTAAAAAATCGTTTCATAAAAAATCCTTGTTGTTTTATTTTTTTTGCAGCACAGTTAAAAGTCCGCGCCCGCTTTACGCCCTTCCGCCGTCGGCTGCATGGGGCTGTCTAAAAAGTTCAAAATAGCATAACCGCAGTTGACTTACTCTGTCATTCCTGCAGTTGACTTATTCTGTTATTACTCGACTCGAGTTACTCTGTCATTCCCGCACTTGATGCGGGAATCTCTGTGTATAGCGATTGTCGGGTCAAGGTGAGACAATGACACACTTTTACTGTCATTCCCGTATTTGACCTAGTCTGTCATTCCCTCAATTTACTTACTCTGTCATGGGGCTGTCTTGTCTAAAGTTTTAAAACTTACAAGACAGCCCCACTTACGGGGCTACAATCGGGGCTGTAATTGTCCGTTCATAAAAGCATTTTACTTTTCGCGCACGCGCTTTGGCGCAGTTTTGCTGTTGTTCGTTTTATAAAAATTAATTTTGCGCTATATTAAAAGTCGGATGAAAAACGTTGAGATTGTATACGAAAATCAAGAAATTCTCCTTATAAATAAGGAAGCTGGAGTAAGTGTTCAGGGTGGCAGCGGAATTGCCCATCCGTTAGACGAAGAACTTTCTAAACAGCTTGGATATAAAATATATCTTGTTCACCGGCTGGATAAAGAAACTTCCGGGCTTATGATTGTTGCCAAATCGCCACAATCTGCAAATAAATGGATTTCTTTAATTGCCGGCAAACAGGTAAAAAAAGAATATACGGCTGTCTGTTTTGGCTTGCCACAGATTAACGGTAAAACTGCAATGTCCGGCACCTTGCGCGACAATGTTACAAAGGCAGGACGCGAAATGTCTGCCGTTACAAATTTTAAGGTAATTGCCTCTAAAGCAGTTCTGCTCCCAGAACCTGCAGAAGCACAGGAAAACTCTTTGCCGGACGAAAAAATTGTTTTATCGCTTGTTCATTTAACGCTTGGCACTGGAAGAATGCACCAGATTCGCATTCATCTGGCAAAGGCGCTTGCGCCGATTGTCCAGGACGACAAACACGGAAACTTTAAATTAAATAAAAAAGTTCGTCGGCTTGGATTAAAAAAACTCTGCCTTGCTTCTACAAAAATTACGATTCCTCTAAACGGAAAGCCGGCTGTGTTTACTATTGAATTGCCTGAGCATATTCAAAAGGCAGGTGCTTTTATTGACACGATTTAAAATAAAATATAGTATCCTAGCAACATTTTAATAGTAATATTTTAATGGATCCGCACAAACGGGTCCATTTTTGTTTTATAGGACAAGGTTACAATGGAATACATTGCTTTGGATTCTTATCCGCATTACAAGGAATGCGAAGCCGTTGCAAGTGAGCTCGGTTACCACCTCGTTGAATTAAAATTTTCAAAGCAGGGCAGTACGACACATATTCTTGCAGTAATTACCGGCGACGATTCTTGTGTAAATATTGGCGTTAATGACTGTTCTAAAGTGCACCATGCATTGCTTCCAAAAATTGAAGAAATTCTTGGAACTGATGACACTTACATGGAACTTACGTCGCCTGGAATGGAACGCAATATAAAAAACGCTGCTGAATTTGCTCTTTTTAAGGGAAGAGAAGTTCGCGTGTGGGACAAAACAGTAACTGACTGGGTTGGAGGAAAAGTTGTTTCTTCTGACGAAAAGTCAATTACTTTGAGTGTAAAAGATAAAGACGGCAATGCAGAAAACAAAACTGTTGAATACGAAAACATTGCTAAGGCTAAGTTTATACATGCCTGAAGCGTAAGGGATTGTAGCAGCGCCGAAGGCGTTGTTTTGCGGCAATTTTGTAAAAATTGACGCAAAACAATGTAGGCGCGCCAGACGCCGGAACTGCGCAAAGCCCGACCCGTAGCGTAAGCGAAGGGATACGCCCATAAAAAAAACGAATAATTTCTAAATGCAGAAAAACAAGGAGAAAATTGTATGTCGGAAATGGCAGAGGCGATTCGCCAGCTTATTGAAGAAAAAGGTGTTTCTGAAGAATCTGTAAAACAGACTGTTGAAGCTGCTTTAAAGGCTGCTTACAAAAAAACATTTGGCACTGCAGATAACTGCGAAGTTCAGTTTGCAGATGATATGTCTGATGTTTCTGTTTATTCTCGCAAGGTAATTGTAGATGGTGTTTACGATCCTGTAACAGAAATTGAACTTGAAGACGCTCTCAAAATGAGTGATGAGTGCGAAGTTGGAGATGAAATCCTTATTCTCGTTGACCCAAAAAGCTTTGAACGTTCTGCGGTTTCAACAGGAAAACAGGCTGCTCACCAGGGATTGAGCGAAAGTTTTAAAAACAATCTTCTTGCAGAAAATAAAGACAAGATTGGCGAAGTTATTATTGGCTACTATCAGCGCGAATACAATGGAAACATTTATGTAGACCTCGGAAAGGTTGAAGGTGTTCTTCCTAAAAAATATCAGAGCCCTCGCGAAATTTATCAGAAAAACGACAGAATCAAGGCTATCGTTGTTGATGTAAAGGCAACTTCTTCTGGAGTTCAGCTTGTTTTGAGCCGCACAGATCCAAAATTCGTTCAGTCGATTATTGCTCTGGAAGTTCCAGAACTCGAAGATAAAACTGTAGAAATTTTCAAGGTTGTCCGCGAAGCCGGTTACCGCACAAAGATTGCTGTGTTCTCTAATAAAGAAGATGTTGACCCGGTTGGTGCCTGCGTTGGATTAAAGGGCGTTCGTATTCAGAATGTAATCCGCGAACTTGAAGGCGAAAAAATCGATGTTTTGCGCTATGACCCGAACCCGGTTGAATTTATTAAAAATGCACTTTCTCCTGCAGAAGTTGACAAAGTGTTTATAACTGACGAAGAAAAGAAACAGGCTCTTGCAATTGTAAAAGATGACCAGTTCTCTCTTGCCATTGGTAAAATGGGTATGAACGTTCGTCTTGCAAACCGTCTTTGCGACTGGTCTATTGACGTTAAGACAGAAGAACAGGCTGCTGACCTGGATCTTTCTCAGTTCTCTACTCGCAAGGCTGCAGAAGACCTGTTCAGCAATGCAACTGACGACAATGCCGAAGCTGCAGAAAGCGAACCAATTTCAACAATTTCTGAACTTCCTGGCGTAAATAAAGAAGTTGCTCAGAAACTTAAAAGTGCCGGATTTGACGATATTCAGGCCTTTGTTGATGCGTTCGAAAGCGATTCAATTAAGGTTGAAGGCGTAAGTCAGGAAGACCTCGAAGCTGTTAATTCAATTGTTCACGAAGTAGTTGAATTTGTTGAAGAAGACGAAACACAAGAGGCTGCAGAAGAAGACGCAAAACAGGAAGAGGAAGAAGAATACTTCTGCCCTGAATGTGGCGCAAAGATTACACTTGACATGACAAAGTGTCCTGAGTGTGGCGTTGAATTTGAATTTGAATAATAAAAAACGGTAGAATAAGACCGCAAAAATAAGAAAAGCAGTACGAGAAAATAAATTAAGAGGAAAGACAAGAAAATATGGCTGAAGAAACAGACAAAAAGCCCGGATTTGTATTAAACAAGAAAAAAGCAGAAAACGCAGAAAATAAATTTTCGGCAAATGCTCAATCTTCATCTTCAAATTCTCCGGAAAAGAAAAAGATTGTAGTCGTAAAAAGAAAGGCTCCTGCTCAGGAAACAGCTGCGGACAGTTCAGAAACTAAAAAACGTCCTGTTCCAGTTGTAAAAAAGGCTCCGGCACCAGCTCCTGCTACAACCGCTGCTGCAACTACCAGTGCAACAAATACTGCAAGCACAGGTTCGGCAACAACTGCGCCTTCATCTTCTCGTCCACAGCAGACCAGACCTGCCGGACAAACTCGTACTACATTCGAAATCGGTTCTGCCAGACCAAACGTAAAGGCTGGCAATCTTTCTACACCTAACAGACAGCGCAATGGTGGATACAACCGCGGACCAAATGGCGGCGGTTACCAGAATCGCGAGGGCGGATATAACAACGGTTATAATTCAAACCGTGGCGGCTATGGCAACGGTCAGCGTTCCGGAGGTTTTTCTGGAGCTCAGGCTCGCGAAAACTACCAGAACCGCGATCGCAATGGTCAGGGCGGTGGATTTAACCGTCAGGGCGGATTTAACCGCGGTCCAAACCAGAATGGCGGATTTAACCGTCAGGGCGGATTTAATCGTGGTCCAAACCAGAATGGCGGATTTAACCGTGGTCCAAATCAGGGCGGACGTCCTGGCTTTGGTGGCGGTCGCCCGGGATTCGGTGGCGGACGTCCTGGTTTTGGCGGAGCTCCTGTTGCCTCTGCAATTCCAGAACAGAAAGGACCTGCAAAAAAAGCATTTAAAGGCAAAAAACAGGTTTATAACAACCGCAAAGACAAAGAAGAATTATTTGACGAAGAAGAACTTTACAAGAAGAAGGCTTCAACTCCTGCAAGCGTAGTTCCTAAGTCAATTGATATAATGGAATCCGTTTCAATTTCTGATCTTGCTAAAAAGATGAACCTTAAGGCAAGCGAAATTATCGGAAAGCTCATGTCAATGGGAATGATGGTTACAATAAACCAGAGCATTGATTCTGACACTGCAACACTTTTGGCTAGTGAATACGGATGCGATGTTCATCTTGTTTCCCTTTACGACGAAACAGTTATTGAAAGCGACAAGGGTGAAGAAGGCGGTGAACTTCCTCGTCCTCCGATTGTTACTGTCATGGGACACGTTGATCATGGTAAAACAAAGACTCTCGATGCAATCAGAAAGACAAACGTTGCTGCCGGCGAAGCTGGTGGAATTACACAGAAGATTGGTGCATACCAGGTAAAGACGGAAAAAGGTGTTATTACCTTCCTCGATACTCCGGGTCACGAAGCATTTACAATGATGCGCGCTCGTGGTGCTCAGCTTACAGATGTCTGTGTTCTCGTTGTTGCTGCTGATGACGGCGTAATGCCACAGACTCTCGAAGCTTTAAGCCATGCAAAGGACGCAAAGGTTCCGATTATTGTTGCTGTAAACAAAATTGATAAACCGGATGCAAATCCAGATCGCGTAATGACTCAGCTTTCTGAAAAAGGACTTACTCCGGAAGAATGGGGCGGAGACACTCAGTACGTAAAAATTTCTGCCCTTAAGGGTGAAGGAATTAACGAATTGCTCGATGCAATCCTTCTCCAGGCAGAAATGCTTGAATTAAAGTCTCACTGGGATACTCGTGCAGAAGGAAAAGTAATTGAATCTCACGTTGACCAGGGACGCGGTGTTGTTGCCGATGTAATGGTTCAGAGCGGTACTCTTAAGATTGGAGATCCTTTTGTTGCAGGAATTTATTCAGGCAAAGTTCGTGCCATGTTCAATGACCGTGGCGAAAAAGTAAAGGAAGCAACTCCTTCTATGCCAGTTGAAGTTCTTGGTCTCGACGAAATGCCAAATGCCGGAGATCCATTCCAGGTTACAGAAACAGAGCGCGATGCACGCGATATTTCTAATAAACGTCAGGAACTTAAACGTTTTGAAGCTGCCAAGGCAGTTAAAAAGGTTACTCTCGACAATCTTGTTTCTACAATCGAAGCAAGCGAAGTTAAAGAACTCAAGGTTATTATTAAGGCAGACCTCCAGGGTTCTGCAGAAGCTCTCAAGCAGTCTCTCGAAAAACTTTCAACTGCAGAAATCCGCTTGAATGTAATTCATTCTTCGGCTGGTGCAATCAACGAAAGCGACGTTACTCTTGCTTCTGCTGACGAAAATGCAATCATTATCGGATTCAACGTTCGTCCTACAGCAAAAGCAAAAATGCTTGCTGACGAAGAAAAGGTTGAAATCAGAAAATACAACGTTATCTACAAGTGTGTTGAAGAAATTCAGCAGGCAATGGAAGGAATGTTGCGCCCGGATACAATCGAACAGAATATCGGTACAGCCGAAGTTCGCAATACATTCCGTGTTCCAAAAGTCGGCTTAATTGCAGGATGTTCTGTTACAGACGGTCTTGTTAAGAAAACGGCAACTGTTAACCTTATCCGTGACGGAATCGTTAAGTGGACAGGTAAAATTTCTTCTCTCAAACGCTTTAAGGATGATGTAAAAGAAGTTAAAGCCGGCTATGAATGTGGTATCGGCCTTGAAAACTGGCAGGATATTCAGGTTGGAGATCAGCTTGAATTTATTGAATACGTTGAAGTTGCCCGCAAACTCGGTGAATCTCTCGTAGACGAAAAAGCAGAAGCAGAAGCTAAGGCAAAAGAACGTGCCGCAGCTGCAAAGGCAGAAGCCGAAGCTCAAGCTGCTCGTGCTGCTGCAGAAGAAGCAGAAGCTAAGGCAAAGGGAAAGGCTAAAAAGGCTGCAAAAGAAAAATCAAACGATTCATTTATTCCGTCAGGAGCTGTTGAGTAATGGGTGAATTTAGATTAGCAAAACTCGGTGAACAGATCAGAGGCGAAATTTCAAATTTGATCTCGACCCAAAAAGTAAAAGATCCGCGCGTTTCGACATTTTTAACTATTAACCGTGTCGAAGTTGCCGCAGATCTTGCTTATGCAAAAGTTTATGTTTCAAGTTTTTTGCCGGAAGGTCAGATTGTAAAAGGCGTTGCAGGCCTTAACAGTGCGGCAGGTTTTATCCAGTCGTCGATTGCAAAAAAACTTACGATTCGTAAATTTCCAAAATTAACGTTTATCGCAGATAATTCAATAAAGGAAGGCTTTGAGATGGTTAATCGCCTTAATCAGCTCGAAGCTGAAGAAGATGAAATCCGCAGACAGCACTCTCAAGAACAATAACGAAAACTCCGGGATTTTACTTTTAAGTAAACAGTCCGGAGAAACCAGCTTTGCTTCGTTGTCGGCAGTAAAAAAATCTCTTGGCACAAAAAAAGTCGGTCATACAGGAACTTTAGACAGTTTTGCAGACGGACTTCTTGTCGTAATGACGGGGCATTTAACAAGGCTTGTTTCGCATATTACAAATTTTGATAAAACATATCTTGCCTTAGTTGAATTTTGCACGCAGACGGACACACTCGATCCGACAGGTACTGTTGTTTCTACAGGGGCTGTTCCGATGGAAGCGCAGGTGCGTCTTGCCTTACAGAAGTTTAAAGGTGAAATTGACCAGGTTCCGCCGGAATTTAGTGCATTGCATGTAAATGGAAAACGTGCAAGTGAGTTAATGCGCAGTGGCGAAAAAGTTGAACTTCCTGCCCGAAAAATTACAATTTATTCAATTACTCTCCTCGATTTTTTTGAAAAATATGCGCTTATCGAAGTGCACTGTTCAAAAGGCACTTATATCCGTTCTCTTGCCCGCGATATTGCAAAAGAATGTGGAACAGTTGCCCACTTAAAGGCTTTGAGAAGAACAAGCGTTGGGCCTTTTTTGTTAAAAAATGCTGCCGGTTGTGAGCAGTTGCCGGATTTTACAATGTCGAGCCTTCTTAAGGCAGAAAAAAATAATTTTGCAGACAGAAAAAATGATCCGTTTTTTGCGGAAAAAATAAAAAAATGTGTCTATCCAATGACGTTCGAAATTGCAAAATTGTGCGGATTTTCTTCTGTAATTTTGTCTGACGCATATTGTCAGGATTTTGCAAGCGGAAGATTTTTAAGAAAGAATTCTTTTTATTATCAGTTGAATGACGAAAAACTGGATAAAGAAACTCTTTCTGAAGAAAAGCCTGAGACCAAAGAACTTGCCGTTTTTTATCCGGATTTAGCTTTTGCCGGCGTTGTAAAAAAAGAAGGAAGAAAATTCTCTTACGGTTTTGTAATTCCTCCAAAAAAAGAAAAAATAAAGATTTTTTCCTGGGAACAGATTGTAAATTCAAAATTTTCAAAAGAATTTTTTGAGCAGGGAACTGCCTTGAGTATTGGAAGTTTTGACGGAACTCATATCGGGCACGATGCTATTTTTAATTCAATTCTTGCTAAAAAAGACTTTGTTCCGGGAATCGTTACTTTTAGACATTCTACCAGGCTTGAAAAAGCTGGCAATGAGTTTAACGGGGAAGTGCAGACACTGTCGCAAAGACTGGAATTCTTTATGGACAAAGGATTTAGCTTTGTCGTTGTAATTGACTTTTCTGACGATTTTACTAAAATGGACGGGTACGATTTTTTATCGGTATTAAAGAAAAACTGCAATGTAAAATATCTTGCCGAAGGTGAAGATTTCAGATGCGGTTATAAAGGTTCAACTGATATTCAGGCAATCGAAAGTTTTTGTCAGAAAAACGACGTTGAATTGAATGTTGTAACTTCTGTTGAATACCTGGATAAAAAAGTTAGTTCTTCGAGAATCCGACAGGATGTGCTGGATAAAAAGTTTGAAGAAATAAAAATAATGCTTAAATCTCCGTTTACAATTGATTGTGCGGGATTTACGTGGAAAAAAGAAACTATCGACGGTCAGAATTATCTGACTGCAAAAAAATGCGGAATACAGATTTTTCCGCCCGACGGTGAATATACTGTCGATGTTACTATGGTAATTTCTGGAAGCGAAGAGATTTCCGTGGCAAAAGCTGTAGTTTGTAAATTAAATTCCGGTTTACTTCGCGTGCTGGATTTTGATGGATCGCTCAGAGGTTTTGTACGGGCAATTCAATTTGGTTACCCAGAGAAATAAAATATTTTAAGGAGTAAGTAAAATGCTTACAAAAGAAGAATCAGCTGCAGTAATCAGCAAATTTGGCAAAAACGAAGCCGACACAGGAAACACAAAAGTTCAGATCGCTCTCCTTACTGAACGTATCAAACAGTTAACAGTTCACTGCAAACAGTTCCCAAAAGATACTGGTGCTTCTCGTGGATTGCTCAAAGTAATCGGACAGCGCCGCAAGTTGCTTAAATATCTTCAGAGAAAGGATTTGGAACTTTACCGCCAGCTCATCAAAGAACTTGGCCTCCGCAAATAGTTTGGCTTGGAGGTGTAAGTAATGGCTGTAGAAAGAGTAACTTACAAAATTGGTAACGAAGATTTAATCCTCGAAACTGGTAAGATTGGTAAACAGGCTAACGGTTGTGTTTATGCACAGTACGCAGGAACAGCTGTAATTGCTACTGTTTGTGCCTCTTCTGAAGTAAAGGAAGGATTGGATTTCGTTCCGGTTACTGTTGAATACAATGAAAAATATTACGCTGCAGGAAAAATCCCTGGCGGATTTGTAAAACGCGAAGGTCGTCCAAAGGATAAAGAAATTCTCGTTTCTCGTCTTATTGACCGTCCAATGCGCCCTCTGTTTGAACCGGCTTTTGGTCGCGAAATTCAGATTGTTCCTACATGCGTTTCTGCCGATGGTGTTAACCCACCTGATATTCTTGCTGTAATTGCAGCTTCTGCTGCAGTTTCTATTTCGGACATTCCATTCCACGGACCAGTTGCAGCAGCTCGTGTTGCTTATATCGATGGTCAGTATGTAATCAATCCGACTTTCCAGCAGCAGGAAAAAGCTCAGCTCGAAATCGTTGTTGCCGGAACTAAAGACGGCTTTACAATGGTAGAAGGCGGTGCAAACGAAGTTAGTGAAGAAGTAATGCTCGGTGCCCTTGAACAGGCTCAGGGTTTTATTACAGCAATGTGCGAATTGCAGGAACAGCTCGTAGCAAAATGCGGAAAAGAAAAACTTCCACTTGCTCCACTCAATGTTGAACTTGCAAACAAAGATGCAATTGTTGCTGAAGCAACTCCATTGCTCGAAAAAGCTTGTTTCCAGGACGGAAAAATGAACCGTGGAATTGCAATCGCTGCAGCAAAACAGCAGGTTGCACAGAACCACGCAGAACAGCTTGAAGACGAAATTCAGAAAAAGCTTTTTGACTCATGTTTTGATGACATTCAGTACAATCTCTTAAGAAAGAGCATTCTTGATAAGGGCTTGAGAATTGATGGCCGTAAATGTGATGAAATTCGTCCAATTACCTGCGAAGTAAACGTTCTTCCTCGTCCACATGGTTCAGCACTCTTTACTCGTGGCGAAACTCAGTCGCTTGCAGTTTGTACACTTGGAACAACTCTCGATGCTCAGGTTTATGATGACATTGATGGCGAAAGAAGTGAAAACTTTATTCTTCATTATAACTTCCCACCATACTCTGTTGGTGAAGTTGGTCGTTTAACAACTGGTCGTCGCGAAATTGGACACGGAAATCTTGCTCGCCGTTCTTTGGCTGCAATGGTTCCACCTGCTTCTGAATTCCCTTACACAGTTCGTGTTGTTTCTGAAATTATGGAATCTAACGGTTCTTCTTCTCAGGCTTCTACTTGCGGTGGATGTTTGGCAATGCTTGCTGCTGGCGTACCAATGAAGAAAATGGTTGCCGGAATTGCAATGGGACTTATTACAGAAGCTGAAGGCGACAATCCTTACGGACGCTATAAGATTCTTTCTGATATTCTTGGTGAAGAAGACCATCTCGGTGATATGGACTTTAAGGTAGCCGGAACAAAAGACGGAATTACTGGTTTCCAGATGGACATTAAGATTGCCGGCGTTACAACTCAGATTATGAAAGAAGCTCTTGCTCAGGCAAAAGCTGGACGTCTGCACATTCTTTCTATCATGGAAAAATGTATCGATAAGCCACAGCCAATCAGTCCATTTGCTCCAAAAATCCTGACAATGAAGATTAGTCCGGATAAGATCGGTGCTTTGATTGGACCAGGCGGAAAGAACGTAAAAGCTCTTTGCGCTCAGTATGGTGTAACAATCAACACTGAAGACGACGGAACTGTACAGATTTACGGAAAAACTGGTAAATCAGCCGAAGAAGCTAAACTTGCTGTAAAAGGCATTTGTGAAGATCCTGAGGTTGGAACAATTTACAACGGAACAGTAAAACGCATTATGGATTTTGGTGCTTTCGTTGAAATTCTGCCAGGAAAAGAAGGCTTGTGCCATATTTCTAAACTTTCAAGACAGAGAGTTGAAAAAGTTTCTGACGTTCTTAAAGAAGGACAGCAGATTCCTGTAAAACTCCTCGAAGTTGATAAAATGGGAAGGTTAAATCTTTCTTATATCGACGCTCTTGAAGCTCAGAAAAAATAGTTGTTAAAACTAAAAATCCCTCGCCGTCTGGTGAGGGATTTTTTTTGCTATAATAATGGTTTTATTGAATTTAACACTTCGACATCTGCCGGAAGCCAGTTTACTGAGTTTAGTTTGTCGAGACTAAGCCAGGCTGAGTTTTCGTGTTCTAAAAGTGTTAGTTTGCCTGAAACAATCGTGCACAAAAAACATTCCATTGAAAGATGGAATGCAGGGTAGTCGTATTCGACTGTGCAGAGTTGATGTTCAACTTTTATGGTTGTCGCAAGTTCTTCCTGTATTTCGCGGACGATTGCTTCTTTTGCACTTTCGCCGGCTTCGATTTTTCCGCCAGGAAACTCCCACCAGTCTTTAAACTCTCCGTATCCGCGCTGTGTTGCAAAAACTTCTTTTGCCTGGTTTGGGTTTGTGCGCAAAATTACTGCTGCTGCCACATGAACTCTTTTTTTGTTTTCTGACATATTTTGCCTTCTTTTATTTATTCTTACTTTCGAATTTTTTATAAGATAGCAGCTTAGAGTTTTATATTCAATTACGAAAAGAAAAAGCGCGAAGCGCGCAGTCGAGACTGTAAATTTTTATTTTTGTCTCAAAAAGCTAGCCCGCAATGGAGCAGCGGCTTTAGCCGGTCCGAAGGACTGAGGGTTACCGAACTGCGTAACTGCGGACGAGACAAAAAATTGTGCTCGAAAAAAAAATAAAAAAAACGGGCCTTGCGACCCGTTAATTTTGTTGAACTATTTATTTACCAAGACTGTCCATTACGCCCTGTTCGTAGCGTGTCCAGTATTTGTCGTAGCTTTCCATTTTGCCGTCCTGGTCGACTGTAAACATAAGCTTTCCGTCGTTGTTTTCGCCCATTGCATTTTTTGGATGAATGATGCTTGGTGCAAGTTGAGGAATGTTTTTCTTGATTTCTTTTGCAAATTCGCCTGCTACAACGAATCCGCCTAGTTTGTTGTTATGAGTTGAGTCGCCAGGGAACATAAGTTCTTTTGCTTCGATGTTGTTTCCGCAGTCGGCATATGCTTTTTCGTAGAGCGTTTTTGTAATTTCAAATCCGTCTAAGAGCAGAATGTCTTTTTCTTTTGCAAGCTGGCGAACTGCTTCTACGTAAGCATTGTTGCGTGTAATCTGGGTTTTTGTCGAAGTTTCTTTTGAGTCGTGGTGAGGAGTGATTCTTCCTTTGCCGTCAAAATACATTCGGCTTACCGGTGTTACAAGAACTGGGGTTGCTCCGGCTTCGAGTGCAACATTTACGTACTGCATTAAATACCATTTGTATGTTCCACCGCAGTCGTATGAATAGAAATTGTTTCCGTATTTTTCGTAATAACTTTCTGGGGTGCGAACTTTTTTGCCTTCGTTAATCGGGTAAATGCCTTTTTTGTTTGGTTCTCCGAGTGGAACGTAGCGGTCTTCGAGGTAGCCTGCTCCGTTTGAACAGTCGTTGTGTCCAAACTGAATGAACAGATAGTCTCCCTTGCCAATCTGCTGTCTGATTTTTTCGAGAGAACCTTCGTTAATAAAGTTACGGCTTGAACGTCCACCGTTTGCATAGTTTTGAACTTCTACAGCTCCGTTAAAGAAGCATTGTAAAAATTCTCCCCAGCCGCCTTCGTTTCTTGTCTGTCCGCCATTCCACATTCCCTGTGCAGAATAATCTTTGCAGGTTGAATCTGAAGCGAGGAATACGTTTACTTTGCCTTCGGCACGTGGACGGATCGAAGTTGCTTTTGAAGGAACTGCATAACCTTCGTTGATTTTTCTGTCGAGGTTTACAGTGATTGGCTTGCCGTTTTTTCCTCCGCGACTGCGAGGGGTAATTACAGCTTTAAGATTGTATGAAGAATCTGCCGTAGAGATGAGATAGGTTTTGTCTGCAAATCCAAGGCTCTGTTTTACGAGTGTGTCTTTTTTGTCCTTTGTACGGAACCACTGAATTAACGAGAGATCTGTGTCTTTGCCGTTGTATTCGTAGTGCAAAGTTACTGTGTGGCCCGGATAAGGTGTGTTGATGTCGTCGTCTGTTGTAAAGTTAGCCTTTTTGATTTTTACTTCGTTGTCTTTTGGCAGGTTGTAGAAAACCGGAGTCCAGTCGATAAAGTAGTTTGAAGGAGTGTAGGCGCTTTCGTCTGCAATCTGTTTGCCACCGTCGCGATGGCTTACGTCTACACTTGCATTGTTCCACATTGAATTGTATTCAAAGAAGTTTGCATTTTCCGGTTTGTTTCCGCTCATGTCTGTCCAGCCCTGCGGATTGATTATTCCGTCGTATGCAAAAATTGTGTTTACAAATGCAACGCTTGCTTTTGGTCCCCATGGGCGACCAAAGTAACCTGGGGTCTGAAGATTGTTCTGGTCTGAATTAATTACGCAGTTATAGAAGAGATAACCCTTTTGTTTTGCGTTTCTGGCTGCTGTTAAATAGCCGCTGTTTTTTGAATCTGAATATCCTGCCCATACAATCTGGCAGTTTTCAAAAACAATGTCGCCGTCGCCAAAAATAAAGTCTGTGTTTCCTTCGATATAGCAGTTTGAATAGTACTGTCTTGTGTCTGCGCCTGTGTAAAGCGTGTCCTGGGAACCGAGGAAGCGGCAGTTTTTAAATTCGCTTCTGTCTGCTTCTACGCAGATTGCTGCAGAACGTTCTGTTGCTGTTTTTGACTGAACGTCGGAATTAAGTTTTCTGGCAAATGCAATTGTTGTTCCGTCTGCTTCAACTCCGTCTTTTAATTCTTCTGCAGTAACGTATTTGTTGAATGAAGTTTCAAAAGTAATTCCTTCTGCCCTAAAGTAAAGTGCATCTTTTTTTACGTAAGTTGCAACGCCCCATTTAGCAACGCTCTTTTTATCAAATTTGTCGTATGCGCGCTGTGAATCATAATATCCGTTGAGGTCTGCAGAATAATAGTTGTAGCCGATTCCATAATACCAGGTGAGTTTTACTTCCTGATTTGGAGTATCGTTTTTTAATGTAACGTAAGGTGTGTCAATTAAAAGTTGGGCGCGGTAAACTCCCGGTGCAATGTGAATTGTAATTCTGTCGGCTTCTGATTTTGGAGCCATTGCATGGGCTGCTTCGATTGCTTCTTTTACAGTTGCATAGTCAGCCTTTTTACCTCCGACATAAATATCTTTTTTAAGAGGAATTTGAATCTCCTGTTTTTCTTTAAGAGACATAAGAATGTCTTTCGTAACGTTTGAACCATTTACTGCAATATGGTTCATTGTCTTTGTTGTTTTTGTTTCGCAGAGAACCTCGTAGTTGCCGTCGCGAAGTTTTACTCCGTAGATTCCATTTGCAGCAGCTCCCGGGTATGTGTAACCGTCTTCAATGTTTTTAAAACTGATTGAAGAAGGCATTTCAGAAATTTCTCCAAAGAATTTTCCGTTTACGTCGTAAACTTTTTTTAATTCAACTTTAAGGTCTTTTGTAAAAGCCTGGGTGTTTTCAAAATTTATTTCGCCAGAAAGAATATAGTCGTTTGCGCCACTTAAACTTGCTGTGTAGAAAATTGCCGGTTCCAGTTCACCTTTATAAGAAAATTCTCCATTGCTGCCTGTAATTTCAATTTCTACAGGAAGATAGATTGAATCTTTTGGGGGTGTCATTATGAGCTTTGCAGAGTTAGAAGAAAAATCTTTTGCAAATCCGTCGATTTTGCCTTCAACAACGTAAGTTTTCATTTCTTCTGTTAAAAGATTTTTTTTGATAGAAGAAGGAGCGTCTTTTTCAATTTGAATTTGTTTTGAATCTGCAGAAATTCCAAGCCCTTTAATTCCGCTTAAAACTGCAGTTGCGCTAAAGCCTGCAGGAAGCCCAACCGAATAAGAAGAACCAGAAACTTTTGCAAGGATTTCCTGTTTTGTTTCTGCAATTACGAATTTTAATTCGCCGTTTGAGTTAATGCCGGAAATTGTTCCGCTTACATTTACTCCAGGTGTGCGTGTAAGTCTGTAGTAAACAGGTTTTGCGCTTGTTGCTTCTGTGTAAACTTTATATGTTCCGTCTTTTAAGGCAACGTAAGACCAGCGGCGTGATTCTCCGTTGAGCCAGGCACTTTCATCCTGAAATCCGTCTTTTTCGCCTGAGTCATTTACAGACGCAAAATGAATTTTATCTTCTGAACCGTTGGAAGCTCTTCCGTAAAAAGTTACGACATCGCCGGATTTTACATTTTTTAACAGAAGGTAGCGTCTTGCTTCTCCCGCTTTGCCGTTGCAGTAGTAGATTCCGTCGGAAACGTATCCGTCTTTAAAATCAAAAGAGGCGTAACCTTGTGTTCCGTAGTTTTTTGCTCCGTTATAGTAGGCGCGGTCATTTTTGTCGGTTTTGAGTGTAAGATCGCCAAAAACATATTCACCGGCCTCAAATTTTCCGTCAGCTGCAAGTCCTGAAAGAGAGTCGAGATCGGAAATTTTAATGTGATTGTTTGCGCCTGCATCTTCAACACCACCAAAATCCCATACATCGGTTTTTCGTGTCTGTGCTGTTGCAGAAATTGTTGCGACAAGGGCTAAAAGAGTTGCCGCAACCTTAAAAGACTTTTTCATAATTTCTCCAAAAACTTTAATTTACAGTTAAGAACTGCATTTATTTAACAGATCAATTATAACGACATTTTTATTAAAATTGTAGAGAAAAATGAGATTTTTAGAGCTTACCGGATTTTTGCTGACTGCTACTTTAGCGATTGCAGAAAGATTAATGTTTGCACTCAAAAGCCTGGACGTGGCAAAAAGGCTAGAAAGGCAATTAGTTTTCTATCTTTTTGTGCATCTGTCCTGCAAAAAAAGATCGCATAACGAAATTGCTGTCATGGCTTCTATTACTGGAACAATGCGCGGGCAGAGACAAACGTCGTGGCGGCCTTCTATTTTTAGCGTTGTGTCGTGAAAGTTTCCTTCTGAGTCAACACTTAAGGTTTTTTGTTCCTTAAAGATTGAAGGAACTGGTTTTACTGCAACTCTAAAGAAAAGTTCATTACCGTTTGACATTCCTCCGAGAACGCCTCCTGCATTGTTTGTAAGAAAGTTTATTGTTGAGTTGTCGGCGCTTGCCTGCATTACATCGTTATTTGTACTGCCTGTTAAATCTGCAGCTTCAAAGCCTGCTCCAAATTCAATTCCTTTTACGGCGCCAATGCTTAATATTGCATGAGCTAAAACTGCATCGAGTTTGTCAAAAACACATTCCCCAAGACCGGCAGGCAGACCACTTACGCTGCAGGCAATTATTCCCCCGGCGGAGTCTCCCTGTTTGCGAAGTTCTTCTATACGTTCGTTCATTTTTGCTGCTGCTTCGTTATCTGGAGCGCGCAGGGGATTTTGTTCAATTTGAGAATAATCAACTTTATTTATTGAAATTCCTGCTGCCTTTTGAGTGTAGGCTGTAATTTTTAGTTGTGGGCAAAATGAATGTAAAACCTGCAAGGCAATTTCGCCGGCTGCAACCCTTGCAGCGGTTTCTCTGCCGGAACTTCTGCCACCGCCACGATAGTCCCTAAAACCGTATTTTAAGAAATATGTTAAATCTGCGTGTCCCGGGCGGAATGTGGTTTCTAAATTTTTGTAGTCTTTTGAATGCTGGCTTTCGTTTCGGATAATAAAACCGATTGAAGTTCCTTCTGATTTGCCTTCAAAGATTCCGCTAAGGATTTCGATATGGTCGTTTTCTTTTCTTGCAGTTACGCTGGCGTTGTTTTGTCCTGCGCTCGATTGTCCGGGCTTTCTGCGGTCGAGGGCAGATTGAATTTTATCTGTGTCGATTTTTATTCCTGCAGGAACTCCGTCAATTACACCTCCAAGAGAAACACCGTGGCTTTCTCCAAATGTTGTAACCTTAAAAATCTTACCGAAAGTGTTGCCGGACATAAAAAACCCCTTAAAAAAATAAGTAGCAAAAGAGTATCACATTTATTGATTTTTGCGAATTGTTTTTTTTGCGTGAAGAATTGAATCCCCTGCGTAGCAGTTCTGGAGCGGAACGGGTGGCGCGCCCAAAGTAAAAAAAGGCGTTATTTATAATTTTTTTGAAATTTGTTATAATTTTACTGTTATTTTTACTTTTTAGAGGTTTTTATGAACACTTGCAAAATAGAAATTGTTGCACAAGATGGTGCAAAAATTCCTGCATATCAGACTAGTGGGGCTGCCGGAGCTGATATTTGCGCTTTTATTCCTGAAGGAAAGATTGTGTTAAAGCCGATGCAGCGTTTTTTAGTGCCAACCGGGCTTAAAATGGCAATTCCGGAAGGTTTTGAAGTTCAGATTAGACCTCGTTCGGGGCTTGCTGCAAAAAATGGAATTACCTGCCTTAACACTCCTGGCACAATTGACAGCGATTACCGCGGAGAAGTAAAAGTAATTTTAATCAATCTTGGAAGCGAAGATTTTACCATTAACAATGGCGACAGAATTGCTCAGATGGTTGTTGCCGGTGTAACTCAGGGCGTTTTTGAAAAAGTTGAACTTTTAAGCGAAACAGAACGCGGAAGCGGTGGATTTGGACACACAGGAAAATAAAATTCTGCATCCGTAAAGATGAAGTTCGACAAAATTGAAAAAATGATTGACCGGACAATGAATTTTTTCCGGTCAATTGAATTAAAAATAAAACAGAAAATCTCTGCAAAGTTTGAAGGCTCAAAAACTCAGAAAAAAATTCTTCATATTGAGTCGCTTGGCTATTATTACTGGCGAATTGCGGTAAACAGTCGCTTTGCAAAGGCTGTAAACTTTTTTTTTAAGGAAAAAGTAAAACCGTTCTGCCAGAAATTCAATTTTGTAAATTCTTTTTTTTATGTTCTTTCTGTTATTGCCAGTTTTTTTGGTGCAAAAAAACTGAGTGCCTGGCTTAAGCATGCAATGCAGGAAGAATCCGGTCTTAACCGCCACGTTTTTTACCGTTATCTTTTAAAAGAGCTTTTTCTTTATTTTTTTGTAGCTTTTTTGTTTTTCTTTTTTATTTTCTTTGTAAATCAGATTCTTCTGGTAATTCAAAAAATTCTCGAAAAAAAAGTTCCTTTATTAGATGTCGTAAAACTTATGTTTTATGCTTTGCCTGGAATTATTGCCCAGTCGGCGCCATTTGCAACCCTTGTTGGTTTTTTGATGTGTCTTGGTCGTCTTGTAAGTGAAAATGAAGTTTTGATTTTTCGTGCATCGGGGCAAAGTTACCGTTCGATTTTAACTCCTGTAATTGTGCTTGGCTTTATTATTTCGCTTGGTTCTTTTTTTGTGAATGACTATCTGCTTCCGCTTGGAACAATAAAATATAATCGTCTTTACCGTTCAATTCTTGCTTCTAATCCGGCTGTTGAACTTGAACCTAATTCCGTAAAAAAAACTGTTGATAAAACCCTCGTTATTGGCGATGTTGTCGGAGATTGGGTTAGTGATTTGATTTTTTTTGACAACGGAGATTCAGAGCAGCAGAGAATAATAATTGCCGATAATTCAATCGTGCGTAAATCAAAGGATCCTGGCGTTTTAATGACTCTCGAAATGAATAAGGCGACAGTTCTTTTGTTTGACCGTTCAAAACGCACTGATTATGATGTTCTTTCTTCTGAGTTGTTGAATCTTAATATTTTTGAATCTTCAATTTCTGCAACTTCCAGCAGGGTAAGTCCCCGCGAAATGACATCTTACGACCTGCACAAACGCATTAAACAAATGGAAGAATCCGAAGATTTTTCTAAAAAACAGTTGAATTCTTACCGGCTTGAATACAATAAAAAATTTTCGCTTCCATTTGGTTCAATATTTTTTGCCTTTCTTGCAATTCCCCTTGCCCTGCTTTTTGGAAAGCACAATGGACAGACAATCGGGCTTATTATTGGAATCGTAATCTGCGTTCTTTACTGGACAATGATGATTTTGGGACAGATTTTTGGTAACCGTGGCGGCTTAAGTGGTTTTTGGGTTATGTGGGCACCGAACATAGCAATTACGGTTGCCGGCAGCCTGTTTTACATAAAGCTGATTGGACGGTAAAAAAAATGACTTTAGTAAAATATATTTTAAAGAAATTTATTCCTCTTTTTGCAGGTTCTTTGCTGTTTTTTGGATTTGTACTCGTCCTCGTTGATCTTTTTATGAATCTCTGGAATTTTATTTCGAACGGAGTTCCAGCTTTTACGGTTTTTAAGATAATGCTTTTATATTTTCCTAAAGCCTTGTGGTATTCAGCTCCGCTTTCGATTCTCTTTGCCGTTTCTTATACACTTTCCGACTTTTATGCAAATAATGAGCTTGTTGCAATTTTTGCTTCCGGAGTTCCGCTCATAAGTTTTACGGCTCCTCTTTTGATTTTTGCCTTTATAATGAGTTTTGGCCTTTTTTATTTTGAAGACAAGGTTGTAGTTTCTACTTATGCCCAAAAAGTTGAATTGCAGGAAATCTCTCTGCATCGCGAAAAAAGTCTGAATAACGATAAAATCGTCGTAATGTCGAATCAGGGCAACGTCGTTTACAAGGCTGATTTTTATGACAATTCAACAATGCGCCTTTATACGGTTTTTATTGTTGTCAGAAACGAAGATAAAACATTGAACTGCGTGATACGTGCAGATTCTGCCCTGTGGATGGAAGATCACTGGAAGTTGAGTGGTTCAACCAAATATACGCTAAAAGACGGTCAGATTATTAGCAGCGATGTCGATGAAAAAACACTTTCTCTTTTGACAGAAATTCCAGAAACATTCAGAAACAATACAACTTCTGTCGAAACGGTTTCTACAAAAGAGGCGAGGGAATACATTGCCCATTTAAGAAGAATCGGCTTGCCGTTTAATGAACCTTTAAGCGTTTACTATAAAAAATACGCTTTTCCGTTCATTCTTTTTATTGTAGTATTTTTGTCCATTGGTTTGAGTGGAAAAACGCGCAAAAACGTAATGCTCATAAGTCTTGCAAGCTGTATTACTGCTGCCGTCGTTTATTATGTTTTTCAGATGGTTACAATGCTGATGGCTCGCTTTGGAGTTCTTTCTCCATTTATGGGCGCGTGGCTCCCTGTCTTTGTGTTTGTTTTTGTCAGCTTTGTTCTGTTAAAACATGCACGCACTTAAAAAAAAATACAAAAAAATAAAGGAATAAAATTATGATGAATATTTTTGACATTAAGCACGAATCTACTGACGGCAAGGCAAGAACCGGAACTCTGCATCTTGCTCATGGAGATGTTCAGACTCCGGTTTTTATGCCTGTCGGAACAAATGCAACTGTAAAAGCCCTTACAAAAGACGATCTTGAAGAAATCGGTTTTGAAATAATTCTTGCAAATACTTACCATCTTTATCTGCGCCCGGGCAGCGATATTATTGAAGAAGCCGGTGGTTTGCATGGATTTTCCGGCTGGAAAAAGAATTTTCTTACGGATTCTGGCGGATTTCAGGTCTGGAGTCTTTCAAAACTTCGCAAAATTACAGAAGAAGGCGCTCAGTTTGCTTCTAATATTGACGGAAGCCGCCATTTATTTACTCCGGAAAAAGTTGTAGATGTTCAGGTTCAGTTTAATTCTGATATTCAAATGCAGCTTGATGTTTGCACAGGCTGGGGAATTGATAAGAAGGAAGCACTGCATTCTCTCGAAATTACCGAAAACTGGCTAAAAAGGGCAAAAGGTGAATGGCTTAAAAAAAGAGAAGAAGGATATAAGGGAATTCTTCTTCCAATCGTACAGGGAAACTTTTTTGAAGATTTAAGAATTCGCTCTGCAGAATTTGTTACTTCGATGGAACTTCCTGCAATTGCAATCGGCGGCTTGAGCGTTGGGGAACCGCCAGAAGAATTTGCGCGCTGGCTTGATTTTACCGTAAATCATCTTCCAAAGGAAAAAGCAAAATATGTAATGGGAATTGGAACTCCGGATTATATTCTCGAAGCAGTTCACAGCGGAATTGATATGTTTGACTGTGTGCTTCCGACAAGAAATGCGCGTAACGGCTCTTATTTTACTCATGACGGAAAACTTTCGATTAAGCAGGAACGCTTTATGCACGATTTTGGCCCTGTAGATCCTGAGTGTAATTGTAAGGTTTGCCGTAATTATTCGCGCAGTTATTTGCGACATCTTTTTAAGGAACAGGAAATTTTAAGCAGCATGCTTGCAAGCTATCATAACCTTTATTTTTTGCATAACATGATGAAAGAAATTCGCCTTGCAATCGAAGAAAACCGTTTTGAAGAATACAGAACAAATTTCTTAAAGCGCTACCACGCAGGAAACATAAAGTAAAAATTAAGTTTTTGAATGCAAAGGTTTTTATGAAGAATTTTATTTTATTCCTTACGATTTTTGTATTTTCTCAATTTGTTTTTGCTCAGGAGACGTCTGAAACTGCCGGGCAAGGTGTGCAAAATGAAGAAACTGTGCCGACCGACCAAAATGTGCCGAACGAACGGACAACTTTGATCGAACAGAATGCACAGACCGAACAGAATAGTCAAAGTTTGCTCTCTGAGCAGGCACAGAAAATAGAATCGGCAGAAAGCCAGCAGCTGGCAGAAAATTCAACTGACGAAGACTTACTTCATAAACCTGGTGAATCAAAAATTCCTGCTAAAAAACGACCTCAAAAACAGGATTCTGAAAAAATCGACGCCCTGGACGAAGAATATCCTGATACCCGAAAAGAAAATGCAGACACTCTCAAATACGGAATGGAAGACGACATTGTCGAGCTTTTAAATAATTTTGTAAAAAATGAAGATGTCCGCTTTGTTGATGAAGTTTATGATCTTTTTGAAGAAACAAAAAATTCAACTGTCCGCGAAAAAATCCTGGAGTATTTTACAAAGTTAAAGGATCCGTGCCTTGAAGATTATGCGCTTACGATTTTAAACGATCCTTATGACGAAAAAAAATCGACTGTTGATTGCGTGTTCCGTTATGTGCAGGCGGTAAAAACAAAAGATGCAATTCCTGCTGTTCTTACTTTGCTTGAAGGTGAAGACGAAGATTATTTTAACAATGCTCTTACAACACTTGGCGAAATCGGAGGCCCAAAAGAAGCCGTTTATTTAACGGAATATCTTGACCGCGAAGATTTGACCGTTGCTCAAAAACAGCAGCTTGTAAAGGTTTTAGGAAACATTAAGGCTGTAGAAACTTATGATCGCCTTGTAGAAATGGCGCAGGATGAAGACGAAAATACTTTTGTGCGGATGTATGCTACAGAAGCAATCGGTTCAATGGAAAAAGAAGAAGCTGTTGAAATTATTGTAAGACTTTATGAAGAAAATGATCCAAAACTTCGTTGTTCGGCAGTAAAAGCCCTTACAAATTTTAAGGAAAATGAATCTGCCAGAAAAACGATTTTGCAGGCAGTCCGCGATGCCCATGTTTCTGTTCGCCTCGAAGCGATTGATGCGTGCAAAAAAAATGAAATAAAAGAAGCTGTTCCTTATCTTATTTACCGCCTCGAAAAGGACAAAGAAGATTCGGTAAAGAAAAAGTGTTATACGGCAATGGCTTTTTTGAATACAAAAGAAGGTAACGATTATCTTGTAAACCTGATTACTGATAAAAAGACTGCCGATACGCCAAAAAGCCGTGCAGCCCAGGCTTTGCTTGAATGTAATAATGCAGGAACTGACGAAATAATTGCTCTTGCCCGCGAAACTTTAACAGACGACCGACGTAAACCTTTAAGATATGCGCTTGGAAAAGAATTTGCAAAATATAAACGAAGCGAATTTGCAGAAATCTGTAAGGAATATATTTCAAGCAAGGATACTTCAACCCAGGGAACAGGACTTGATATTTATTCAAAAGGTCGTTATTCCTCTGTAACACCTGTGGTAAGACAGCTTGTTCTTGATGCTGCAAAAAATCCGTCCAAAAAGAATTCAATTGCAGAAAAAGCAAAAAAAATCTTAGGCTCAGAAGATTCTGCCGTAATTGAAGCAAAAAAAGTGAGCGAAGAAGAACTTGCCAAAGAAGAAGCAAAGAAAAAGGCCGAAGCAGAAAAGAAAGCATCTGGCACAAAATTGAATTCTTCTAAAAATAGTTCAAACACACAGACAGACGCAAAATAAAAAAGAAACGCAAACTTTGCTCACCCTGTCATGACATGTCCCGACAGATCTATCTTGTCATCCCCTGTCATTGTCGGGCTTGATCCGACAATCTATTGTAAGGGGAAATTCCCCGGTCGAGATGCGGGAATGACATGAAAGTCAAGATGCGGGAATGTCAGAAGACTCAAGTGCAGGAATGACAACAGTCCCTGTCTTTGTCTCATCTTGACCCGACAATCTTGTCATACCCTGTCATTGTCGGACTTGACCCGGCAATCTGTTTTTGTCAGCCTACTTAACAAAATTTATTCATACATTGAATTTAATACTCTGTATAAAATATTAACTTTTTCTTTTTGCGGGGCGGTAAGCGTGTGTGTGGCATCATCTACGAGGCTTTCTAACGAAGCTAAACTTTCGTTCAGGGCTGTGACAAAGCCCCGGCTTACCTTAAACCAGTAAGTTCCGCGGTTGTCGCTAAAAAGAGTTATAAAGCCGTATTCCTTTTGTCTTGATTTTGCCATTGTAAGTTTTAAAACATACTGCAAACTGTCTATAAGTTTTTTATTGCTTTCTTCCGTTCCTACAGTAAGATTCATATTCTTTGGCCACGAAGATTGCGAAACTACAGACAGATTTAAATTTTTTAAGACTTTTATGATTAGTTCAAGTTTTTCACCTGAAAGGGCTGTTCCGTCTTTTAGAACAAGTTTTCCGCGTAAGGCTGCAGCAGTTGCAAGTTTGTTATTGTCTTTTTCTGCTTTTACTGCTCTTTTGAATTTTTCAAAAGGAAGAACTGCTAACTTTTTGCCCTTTACTTTTTCGAGTGCAAACAGTTCTCCGCCAATGTTCAAAGAGTTTTCGTCGCGCTTTTTCTTTTCTGCCTTGTCGAGCTTTCCGCCAAAGCGACCGTCGTCTCTGCCCGGTTTTTCTTTTTGAGCACTAAAGGTTGTTCCCTTGTATTCAAGTGAACCTGTAAGAGTTTTGCCTTTTATTCCTCGGGCAGCCTTTAGTTTTTGTTCAAGATTTATGTCAATTTTGGCAAGAAGATTTTTTGTAAGAGGACTTACGCTCATTGCAAACATTCTGCTTGTACGTACAATTTCGCCTGCAACTATAAAAAGAGGATCTGAACGGAACATTCCTGAGCCAGGATGAATTGAAATATGGTCTGCTGTCAGTGAACGGTAATTTTCCCTCCCTTCGCGAATGCATACAAACTGAATCATTCCTGCGGCAATACAACAAAGATAGTTGTCCATTGAACCGCCACCAGTAACAGGAATTCCAAGTGCAGAAATTTCTTCTTCAATCTGTTCTTTTATGCTTGAAATTTCCTTCATTACTTTTTCGTCGAGATAATTGTTCTGACAGAATCTTGTTTTGTTTTCCATTGATTCATAGCGTCTGAACAGTTTTACATAAGAAACAAAGTCGCCCTGCATGTCGCGGAATGCGTGGTGGGCTGCCCTTGCGTCCATTTCTTCTCCTGGAGGAAGAACAAACGGAGACTGTGTACTTAAAAATGCCGATGCAATTACTGTTTCTTCGAGAACGTCCGGATAATGGATAATGCTTTCGACTAAAATTCTGCTTACGCGAGGTTCAAGTGGAAATTCAACCATGAGTTTACCGATTTTTGAAAGTGTGCGGTCTTCGTTCAGGGCTTTGAGCATGTTTAAGGTTTCGAGTGCCCCGAGAATATTTTCTTTTTCCGGTTTTGAAATAAAATCAAAATTTTCAAAATCCGTAATTCCAAGTTCACTCATTCGCAAAAGAACTTCGCTTAAATCCGTGCGGAAAATTTCTTCTGTTGTGTATTCCTGGCGGCTTTCGAAGTCGCTGCGGCGATAGAGTCTGTAACAGGTTCCGGCGCAGGTTCTTCCAGCTCTTCCTCTTCTCTGATTGCAGCTTGCCCTGCTTACAGGAGTTTCGATTAATGAAGAAGTGAATGTTTTTGGATTGTAAAAATTCAACTTTGCAAGTCCGCAGTCAATTACAGTTGTAATGCCGTCGATTGTAACGGAAGTCTCTGCAATGTTTGTTGAAATTACGACCTTTTTTTTGCCGAACGGAGGATTATTAAAAACTTTTTCCTGTTCTTCTTTTGGAAGTCGTCCATACAAGGGCACAATATGAATTTTTGAATGGAATGAAGAATAAGTTAACCTCTGTATGCAGTCTTTTATGATTTTTTCGCCAGGAAGAAAGATTAAAATGTCTCCGTTTTCGTGGTTGTCGAGAACTCTTCCGATTGTGGATTCAATTTTTGCAAGAATTGCTTCTGCTCCGGTAACTGTAGAAGTTGTAGGTTTTGTTGCCGGCGGGTCGTAAACGAGTGTGACCGGGAAAGTCTGGGTTTCGATTGTAACGACAGGGCAGTCATTAAAATATTTTGAAAAAGCCTGTGCGTTCATTGTTGCCGAAGAAACAATCACCTTAAAGTCCGGGCGTGCCTGAAGTACCCGCTTTAAAAGCCCGAGACAAAAGTCAATGTTTAAAGATCTTTCGTGAGCTTCGTCGATCATGATTACCGAATACTTGCTCATCCACGGGTCTAGTTTCATTTCCTGCAGAAGAATTCCGTCGGTCATAATTTTTATTTTTGTGTCGGCGCTTGTTTTGTCTTCAAAACGCATCTTGTATCCTACGAGTCCCGGATACGATGTTTTTAATTGCTTTGCGATAAATTCGCTTACAGAAAGGGCGGCAATTCGCCTTGGTTGGGTAACGGCAATTACACCGTTTTTTGAATATCCTGCTTCGTGCAGAATTACTGGAATCTGTGTTGTTTTTCCAGATCCTGTTGGAGATTGAACTACAATCACCTGATTTTTTTCGAGCTGATCCAAAATCAGCTGTTTTTGTTCATAAACTGGCAGTTTTTTATAGTCTATTGCCATAAAGCGTTTCCTTGATATTTTTCATATAGATTTTTTCTTAATTGAACGTAGTTTGCCCACGTAAAAAGTCCAGAACGGCTCAAACTTTTTATAAAGTCGTCATTGCAAAGACGAACAACAATTTGACCTGTCGGGAGAATATAAGACGTAATAAAACAAGGTTCAACTTTTTTTAGTTTTACTACAGTTGAATTCCCCTGGCGCTGAGTTTTTGCGTTTTCGGCTAAAAACACAACATTGTCATTAACCTTTGCATTTTTTACAATCGCACTGACTTGTGTGCCCAGAGTTTCTTTTTCAAAATAAAGTTTTACGATTAATCCGTCGCCTGTACCGTCGCGGGTGGTATGAGCCTTTGTTAGAGAAGGTGAATATCTTTGACCGGAAATTGTGTTTCCGTTTGCGTACATTATAAATGCAGTTTTGTTTAATTCTGAATTGCCAGATGCAGACGGAACATTTACTTCTTCAAATTTTTTATAAACATGAGGATGATTTGCCCAGACAACGTCAACTCCACATTCTTCGATTATCTGCCTGTAGAATTTTTTGTGACTTTCAGAAATTGACTGATTGTATTCTTCTTCTGATGTGTGAATGCTTACGACAAAAATGTCCGGACTGTTTAGGCTGTAGAGTTTTTTGAGCTGTTCTACAAGTGTTTCGCGTTTTTTTGGAGGAAAATAGTCAATCCATTGAGAAGAGTCATTGCTGTTTAAAAGTTCTGTGTAGGCAACAAAAAGAATTTTCCAGCCGTTTTTGTTTATTACCTGAGCATTGAGTTTTTCTTCAAGGTTTGATTTTAGTCCACATGCCCAGACGTCATTTCTTAAAGAAAAATAAGCCTTTGTTGCGTTTATGCCGTCTAGCGACCAGTCGTTTGAATGATTGTTTGCAAGCGAAAATACATTAAAACCTGCATCGATTGCTGCATTTACATATTGTGAATGCATGTTGAATTTTGGATATGTGCTCCATTCCATGGCGTCATTTACTGGAGCTTCAATATTTGCAAAACTTAAATCGCCGGAAGAAATAAGCGGTTTTACATCCTGCCAGATAAGGTTAAAGTCTGAATATTTGTAGTTGACTGCATGCGCCATAATGTCGCCTGCAAATAAAAGACTTATTTTTGGATTTTCGTTTTCTGCCTCTAAAACTTCGCCGTCGATAGATGAATCTAAAGTTTCGCCATTTTTAGAAATTTCTGAAGCCGAAGTACAGGAAAATATAAAAAACAACGAAGCTGCAGAAATGGCTGAAGTTAAAAGGCGGTTAAGATTCATAAAAAAAATTATAGTAGAAAAAAAGCATAAAAACAACTTTGCACAGCTTTTTATACTGTAGCGTCAGTGTTTATAGCTGTAGGGCGGAGGTGAATTTTGCACGTTCTTTAATACTGTACTGTTATAAAAATAGCGACACCTGATTGTGATTTTTGAGTTGTTTTCGTATAAGTTGAATTCAAGTTCGGCTGAGTGTTCATAATTGAATAAAACTTTTTATCTTTGTAAAATACAAGATATGTTTGATGTAAAAGATACTGACCTTTTTGATCTTGAAGAAGAAGATTTTGATACAATCCTTGCTCCTGATATTACTTTCCATGGAAACATTAAATTTACAAAACCTTTTATGATTCGCGGAAATGTGAGCGGTTCAATTGATGCAACAAGCGATCTCGTAATTGACACTCATGCAACTGTAAATGCCGGAATCAGTGCAATCCGCGTTCTTGTTCGCGGTAAGGTTGAAGGTAATATTGCCGGTCGAGATCTGATTTTTGTTTCTTCGACTGGTTCTGTTAATGGGGATATTCGTGCAAAGCAGGTTGTTCTGGAACCTGGTTCCCATTTTTCCGGAAAATGCACTATGACAAATTAAAAAAAGGTTTTAAAAATGAAAAAAGTTTTCTTAAGTTTAGTTTTAAGTTCAATATTTTGTATTTCAATTTTTGCACAGCAGAGAGCCGATGCCCTTGTTCTTTACAGAAATGGAAAATATGCGGAAGCAATAAAAATCTGCGAAGTTGAAATTACAGAAGACCCGCAAAACATTGATTCTTACTGTGTTTTGTGCTGGAGTCTTGTTCGTAACAGACAGTATGCTGAAGCTGAACAGCGTGCAGCCGAAGCCCGTGCCCTTAATTCAACTGACGTGCGCCTGATTGAAATTCAGGCGGAAGCAAAATTCTATCTTGGAAAAAACACTTCTGCTATGGAACTTTTTCAAAACTATCTTTCGAATGTTCCAGCAAACGGAAGCAGGATCGGAAACGCTTATTATTACATGGGCGAAATCTACATTCGTCAGGCAAAATATCATCATGCTGACATTTCTTTTTCGGCAGCTGTACACACAGAACCTTTAGTTGATTACTGGTGGACTCGTTGCGGTTATGCCCGCGAAATGGCAAATAACTACGAAAGTGCTCTTGAAGCTTATACAAAGGCGCTTGATTTAAATTCTTCAAATACAGATGCTCAGCGCGGAAAAGACCGTGTTACTGCAAAATTAAGATAAAAATATTCAGATGCAAAAAATAATTCATTTTGAAACTCTCGGTTGCAAACTCAATCAGGTAGAAAGTGAAGGGGCGGCGAGCGCATTTAAGAATGCGGATTTTGAAATTTCAATGTCCCCCTTTTCTGCTTCAACTTTGGAAAATCCTGACGTAATTCTTTGTGTTGTAAATACTTGTACTGTTACTGCAAAAGCTGAACAAAAGGCAAGACGAATTATCCGGCTTTTGCTTACAAAGTGTCCGGCGGCAGCTGTTTTGGTTACAGGCTGTTATGCACAAAACAGTCGCGAAGAAATTCTTTCTATAGGAAAACGCGTTTGTGTTCTTGGCGGACAGTATAAAGGTCATCTTGCTGATATTCCTTCTCTTTTGAACGAAGATCCTGAACTTTCTGGAGAAGAACTTGCGGATTTTATTCAAAAAAAGTTTGAAGAAGTTTATTCGTCTGCAAAGAAAAATGAAATTCAAGAGCCATTCCGACTTGTTCCGGACAATTTTTTTCATCATTCCCGTTCTTCCTTAAAAATTCAGGACGGCTGCAACTGCGTTTGTACTTACTGTGCAATTCGACTTGCCCGCGGAAAATCTGTTAGTTTAGATGCACAGGAAGCGATTAATCGTGTGCTGGAACTTGAATCAAAAGGTCAGAATGAAGTTGTAATTACGACTGTTAATATTGCTCAGTATCGTGGCCGGTATAAAGATTCTTTTGTTGACTTTGCCGGGCTTTTAAAACTTTTACTCGAAAACACAAAAACGATTCGCTTTAGAATTTCAAGTTTATATCCTGAAATCGTAAACGAAGAACTTGCCTCTGTTATTTCTGACAGCCGGGTGTGTCCGCATTTTCATATTTCGGTGCAAAGTGGAAGCGACGACGTTTTAAAGAGAATGAAGCGTCCGTACAAAATTGAAGCCGTTTACAATGCCTGCAGGTTGTTAAAAAAAGCAAAGAATTCTCCTTTTTTGGCCTGTGATATAATTGCAGGTTTTCCGGGCGAAACTGATGAAGATTTTGAACTTACCTTAAAAATGTTAAAAGATTGCGGTTTTACCTTTGTTCATGCTTTTCCATTTAGTGCACGTCCTGGAACAGAAGCGTATTTAATGCGCCCGATGGTTCCAAATTCTATTGCTGGAAAAAGAATTTCCATGCTCGAACAATACAATGCTGCATCAAAAGAAGCTTATATTTCTTCTTTTGCAGGAAAAGTTTTGCCGGCAATTTGCGAAACAGTTCACCGTCCAAAAATATTTGCGGATAAAGTTGTAGTTCATGCTGTAACAGACAATTTTTTGCATTGCAAACTTGAATTCTCTAAAAACGAAAAACTTCCACAGCCGGGCTCTCTAATTCAAGTAAAAGTCCGCCGTCCACTTACAAAGGCTGAAAGTTCTGGGGAATGTGACACTCTGGCAGAACTTGCTGATTAATTCTGCTTTGTTTCTGCCGCTGGCTGCTCTGTGGCGGAAGTGTCTTTAGCTTCTTTTGTTTCTGGCTTTTCTTTAGATTCTGTTTTTTGCTCTTTTTGTGCCGTTGCGTCTTCTTCTTTGCTGTCTGATGCGTTGTCTTTTGTTTGCCCCGACTTGTCCGGCTGTTCGGGGGCTGCTGCTTTTTCGTCTTTTTTGTCTTTTAAGAAATCCTGTTCGAGAGTGTAGTCGGTTGTGTCTAAGGTAATGTGCATCAGGTCATTATTCAATCTTTTTTGAAGTTCTTCGCAGATATAGGTGCGCACGTAATTTCTAAAAGCTCCTGGAGTGTCCGGCGTAAAAATTAAGGCTGCAAGAATTCCATTTGGAATTGACTTTATCGTGTGGATTTTTGCATTTACCTTTAACTGTTTGTTCCCTAAAACGAGTGTAAGTCCCTGGATTACAGAATTGATGCGTACAAAACTTGAATATTTTGCAGGAATTATAAGTCCGATTCCAATTGAAGAAATATCAACGAAATTCATTTTGTACATCATGTTTCCGTTGATAAAGTACGCTTCGGCAGATTTTTCTCCGGCGCATTTTAAGCGGACAAATTTCCGCAAACCTTTTGCATTTAGTGTATCGAGTTTTTCAATTACAGAGTTCATTATTTCGCCAAAATTTTTATCGAGCGAAAAAAATCCGGCTTTTAATTTTAAGCCCTGTTCAAAGCGAATTTTGGCAGAGCCTTTTAGTTTCGCAGAAAAAACGCCAAAGTCGCAGTTATTGTATTCGGGATCATTCGTAAAAGAAGAAATAATGTTATACCAGACTGCTGGCTGATGATGAGAATCTGCATTTATATAAACAATTGAATCTGGTACGGTTTTTAAGAGATTTCTAAGCTGACGGGGTTCGTCGATTTTGTAGACTTCGTATTCTTGCTCCATAAGGCGCAGAATTATGTTTGTGTTGAGGGTAAAAGTAGAGCAGACGAAAAAAATCTTTCGTCCAAAAATCTGCCTGTTTTCGTTTTCAATTTCTGCCATAGGTTCTAGCCTTTATTGATTTTCCCATTATCGCAGAATTCAAACTTTATTTAAAGGCAATTACTTATTTTTATTAGCGAAGCAAAATTGAATAAATTGAAAAATTGGCTTTAGACTGAAAAATACCCGTCGCCAAGGTTCTGCCACAAACGCATTCTGAAGCGTCGCGACATAGGGAGCGACGGCGTAAGCCGTAAAAACAGCCCGGTGAGCTGTTTTTGTCGAGTCTCCGATAAGCTGCGCTTCGAAGGGGGCTCACGGCTTTTTTAATAAAATCTTTGCCACTGAAATTAATTTTTATTTTTTTTCAGCTTCTGCTTTAGAAATAAAAATTACTCCGGCAACAGGTGTTTTTGTGTCTGTTTTTGCAGGGCTTACAATTACCCAGTCGCCTTTAGCTAAATCTGTAATTGAAGATTTTGGCGGTGGAAGTTCTTTTGAAGAAGGCTTTTCGTCATCTTTTGGTGCTTTTCGCTCTCCCTGAATACAGATTTTTGTAAATGGAGTTACTGCAACTGTTACGTCCTTGCCGTCAGTGTTTGTTACTGTAATTTGATTTGAACCTGTGTTTACAGATTTTACTGTTCCGATTATTTTTTCTTCATCGTTGTCCATAATGTCAAAACAAGGGCCTCTTCTGCCGTGTTTTTTTTCCTGATCAAAAGATGGAGCGTCTAAAGATGGAGCATTTGCGTCTGGCTGATTTCCTGCTGGTTTAAAATTCTGTGCAACCAGACCAGAAGAAACTAAGGCTGAAAGTAAAAGCCCTGTTGAAATAATTTTTACAGATTTTTTCATAAAAAATCCTCCTTTGTAAGAATAGAAAAATAAAATGAATTGCTAAAAAGTTTTTAATGCTTTTTGCAGTTCGTTTGTATGTAGAACACATTAAAACTAAAAAAGGTTTCAATCTTTTAAGAAGCCTTAATTTAGGCTAAGAAATTACTAATCAAATTATAAGAATCGTCTTATATGAGATTTGTGGAATGTCTTTGGTTAGAAAAATTGAAAAATCAAAAAAAAAGTAAAAAAAAATCAATTTTTTTTAAAAATTTTAGAATTTGTTGTTGACACGTTTTAGTAAAAATCGTATATTAATTAAGCATTCAGCGATTGAGTGTATGGGCTACTAGCTCAGGTGGTAGAGCACCGCCCTTTTAAGGCGGCTGTCGATGGTTCGAGTCCATCGTAGCTCAGAACGGTCATCAAATTGATGACCGTTTTTTTTTTGCAATTTTTTTTACGTGGAGCCAGTTATGAAAAATAATCAGATTGATATGGTTTCCGGTTCAATATTTCCGAAACTAATGAAGTTTTCTATTCCACTGATGCTCAGTTCTGTGCTTCAGTTGCTTTTTAATGCTGCAGACATTGTCGTTGTCGGACATTTTGCCGGAGATAATTCTCTTGCTGCTGTTGGTTCAACTACTTCTCTTATAAACTTTCTTGTAAATACAGTTCTTGGAATTTCGATTGGTTGTAACGTTATTGCTGCCAATTTCATGGGTTGTGCAGATTCTAAACAGGTAAACGCAACAGTTCACACTTCAATGTTTTTAAGCTTAATCTGTGGAATTCTTATCAGCGTAATTGGAATTTTATTCAGCAGACAGATTTTAATTTTAATGGCTGCCCCGGAAGATGTTCTTCCATTGTCGGCTCTTTATCTTCGCATTTATTTTTGTGGAAGCCTTCCTACTGTAATTTACAATTTTGGTTCTGCGCTTTTAAGGGCAAAAGGGGACACAAAAAGACCTTTGTATATTTTGTTTGCCAGCGGAATTTTAAATGTTATTTTGAATTTAATTTTTGTAATAAAATTCAATCTTGATGTTGCAGGAGTTGCCTGGGCTACGGTTATAAGCCAGGTTCTTTCTGCAGTCTGCGTTCTTTTTATTCTTTCGACAGAAAACGATGCTTTCCGATTAAATTTAAGAAAAATCCGTGCGGATAATGTAATTCTTGCAAAAATTTTAAAGATTGGAATTCCTGCAGGTTTACAGGGAAGTCTGTTCAGTTTTAGTAATATGGTAATTCAATCAACTGTAAACAGTTTTGGCGCTGTCGCAGTTGCTGGAAGCAGTGTAAGCCAGAGTATCGAAGGTTTTGTCTATATTTCAATGAACAGCATAGCCCAGGGAAGCCTTACTTTTGTAAGTCAGAATGTTGGCGCAAAAAGACTTGACCGCGTAAAAAAAGTTGTCGTTACAAGCCTTGCTTCTGTTTGTTTTACGGGGCTTTTAGTTGGTTTTGTCTGCATTCTCTTTATGAATCAGCTTTTTGCATGTTTTACTTCGAGCCCGCAGGTTATTCAAAAAGCTGGCGAACGTTTTATTGTAATTGCTGCAACTTATTTTACCTGTGGAATTATGGATGTTATGGCAAACAGTTTGCGTGGCATGGGCTGGAGTTTAATTCCTGCTGTTATGACATTGATTTTTGTCTGCGGAAGTCGCCTTGTCTATCTTTTTACTGCCTTTAAGCTGCCGGCTTTGTATAGTTTTCAGAATATCTTTTTAAGTTATCCGATAAGCTGGGTTATTACTTTTGCAATGCTTTTGACTGCATTTATTTTTGTTTTTAATAAAGATAAAAAGAAGTTTTAGTTTTTGGTTTAATCGATTTTAAGATTTTGCTTTTTTGATTGACTTAAAACATTTTTTTTTAGATTATAGTTACAATAAAAATTATGGATCTAAAAAAAATAACACTTTCGTATCTTGAAACACTTTCGTCAGCCGATCTTTTGTCTATTGCAGACGAACTTGGAATTGACATACCGGAAAACCTTAACAGAAGTTTTATAATCCGCGAACTTTTAGAAACGGCAGAAGACCTGCTAGAAGAAGAATCTGAAGAAGATATTTCTACTGTTGAAGAAGAAGTTGAACAAAAACAAGAGGAAGAATCTTTACCAGATACTTACAACGAAACTTCAATCTGTGCAATTTTGCGTAATCCTGCCTGGATTTATGTTTACTGGGACATTTCGGCAGCTGATATTTCCCGCTTAAATTCTGACTTTGCTTTTAAATCACTGTGCCTGAGGGTGTCTTTCTGGGAAAACGAAACAGACGAAAAACCTGTTGAATCTTTTGATGTTGCCCTGGGACTTGCAGACAGACAACAGTACGTTCTTTTAACACCAGGAAAAAACTTTGTTCGTGTTGACCTGGTTGCACAGTATTCGCTTAAGGACGATGAAAATCTTGCTGTTTCCGGTAAAATTCATCTGCCAAAAGGATCTAAAATCCTGAATGCTCTTCCTGGTCGCGAACTTGAACTTCCGCCTTTAGTTGAACTTTCTGGCATGAAAAAGCTTTTGGATTCTCATTTTGAAAATCATCGCCAGACATTTCTTTAATGCAACAAAAAATGTAAACAAATCCTACGGAGAAAATCAGGATGTCAGTTAAAAATCTTTCTATAGTTGTTGTTGGTCACCAGCCTTTTATTCGTCATATTACAAAAGAAGGTGAATTTCCTGGAGTTGAAAATGATCTTCTTTTTACTTCAATCAGCCAGACATATCTTCCTTTATTAAATCTTCTTGAAAAACTTGAATCCGAAAATATTGAAGCAAAATTCTCTCTTGTTTTAACTCCTGTACTTTGTGCAATGCTCGACGATAAAGTTTTGCAGAATCAGTATGTTGAATGGCTTGACCGCTGTATTGAACTTGGCACGAGGGAAGTTGAGCGTCTTGCAAACGACAGTTCTCTTTTAAAAAATGCAAAAAGTCAGCTTGAAAAGGCTGAAAAAAATAAAAAAGATTTTACCGAAAAATATGACTGCAACCTTTTAAAACATTTTTCTGCTTTTGCCCGTAAAGGAAAAATTGAATTGCTGGCTTCTGCCGGAACTTATTCATTTTTGCCACATTATGCTGACATGAGCGAAGTTTTAAATGCTCAGATTGAAACAGGAATTTTTTCTCATAAACATTATTTTGGAACAATGCCAGACGGTTTTTGGCTTCCGTATATGGGTTTTACAAACGGCCTTGAGAGAACTTTGCGTTCTTACGGCATAAATTATACGATTCTTGATTCTCACGGCCTGCTTTTTAGTGAAAATGCTCCGGAAACAGGAATTTTTGTTCCTTTACGCTGCTGGAATTCTCTCGTTCTTTTTGGAAATGACAGACTTGCTTCCGAAAAGGTTAATGGAAAAGACGGTTACCGTTGTTCTAGTGTTTACCGCAATCAAAATAAGGATATTGGTTTTGAACTTGATTCAGCTTCGCTGGGCGGATTTATAAAAGAAGGAAGCTGCCGTTCTGCAACCCTGTTCCGTTACTGGAATAATGAAGAAAATGCTTCTGGAATTTACGATGAACAAAAGGCTATTGAACAGGCAAAGCTCGATGCCCGCGCCTTCTATAGCGAAGAATGCGAAAAATTACAGAAAGCCGGCATTTATGCAGAAAATACAAACCTTGTGTGTGCTTTTGAAGCTTCCAGTCTTGGACAGACCTGGGCAGAAGGAATGGATTTTTTTGAAGAACTTTTAAGACAGACGTCTGATGTAAAATTTGTAACTCCTGCTTCGCTTATTTCTGAGCAGTTTAAACTTGCAAAAGTAACTCCTTATCCAAGTGCTGCAAGCGGAACCGGTTATGGCGAAGATCTCCTTGACAGTTCAAACAGCTGGATGCTCCGCTATACACGTAAAATGTGCGAGCGTATGATTGATTTATCCGGACGCTTTCCTGAAGATACAGGCTTAAAAGTAAGACTTTTGGTTTTAGGCGCAAAGGAATTGCTTTTAGCAATGTCAGCAGAACTGTCAAAAATGATTCACGACGGATTTATGAGCGAATATGCTAAAAAGTCATTTGAAAACAGTGTTTTAGATTTTACAAGAGTTTTTGACGCCCTTGGTTCAAATACAGTAAGTACAGAATGGCTTACAAACGTAGAGCGCGAACACAATCTTTTTCCATGGCTTAACTACCGTATTTTCTGTAAGAAAAAATAATTAAGGCTAAGATTGAACCTTTAGCTTTTTTATTATGATTATTGCTGCCGTGCCGGACGTAAGCCCTGTAAGGCAGTTTGAAATTAACATTGCAATTCCTACGGCCTGAGTGCCGAGAGTGTTAAAGATAAAAGGCGTTTTCATAAAAATAAGTAAGACAGGAATTCTATAAGCAAATAAACGGGCAATGTTTATCCACATGCTTACCTTTGTTTTGCCAAAGCCGTATAAAAGCCCCATTACGCTTATGTTGACAGCAATTAAAATTGTGTCGAGGCGTTCCCAAGTGTAAATTTTATCGATTTCTCTCGAAAAGAGCAGGTCTCCACGTGCAAATGCCTGAATGATTGCAGATTTAAAAAGTCCCGTTAAAAAGAAAACAAACAGAATGTAACCTATGTTTATAAAAAGCGAGCAATAAAAAAAGTTTAATGCCCGTTTTACGTTTTTGTTCCCCAGATTATTAGAAATTAAGCTTGATTGAGCTTCCTGAACTCCGTTTGGCGGATTGCTTGCAAGTGCGCATATTCTGTCGCTGACTCCGAGCGCGCCTACAACGGTTGGTCCAAAACCTGCACAAAGAGAATTTACGATTGCCTTGCCAAAGGCAAAGATGAATTTTTCTAAAAAAATCGGGAGCCCGAGCGCGCAAAGTGGGGACAGAAATTCCTGACAAAAGGCGCATTGCTTAAAAGAAATTTTAAAAGGATTTTTGCTGCTTGTAAAATCGTGCAGGGCTATGGCTGTAAGACTTGCGTGTGCAACTGTAGTTGCCAGCGGAAGACAGTAAAGCCCGTAATCGGAATTTAAAAACTGATTTTTGATTAAAGACAGTGTTACAACGTTGAGAATGGTTTTTATAAAAAGAACCTGAATGTTTCCCCACATTGCAGCCTTTGTGTTTCCGCGGCTTTTTTGAATTGAAAAATAAATTGTATTTATAAACTGAAAAATCAAACTTAAAACAACCAGACTTGAATAAACTGTTCCCTTAGAAAGCAGTTCGGCCGGCATTTTAAAAAGACGCAGGAGCGGATACATAAGGGGAATTACAAGGACGAGAATGAAAATTCCTGTAAAAAGAGCAATAAAAAAAAGCGTACTGATTTGACGGCGCACTTTGTTCATGTCGCCAAGTCCGTAGGTGCGGGCAATTATTACGCCTCCAGAAACAGAAAGCCCAGAACAAATGGCAAGAAGCATTTTTTCGATCTGGGCTACAAAACTTACAGTGCTTACGACTGAGGCACTCAAATTTGCTGCAATCCATGTGTCTATAAGTTGGAAAATCTGTCCGAGAGAATTATAAAATACAAGGGGAAGCGAAATAATGACGAGGGTTTTAAAAATGTCACCTTCGAGAATCATTTTTCTGCGTTCCTGTTCTTTTTGAGAAAGTTGAATTTTCTGCCCGGTTTGTGTTTGCATAACAATATAGTATCACTTTTTTGAATAGACTGCTTGCGTTCATGCACGAAACTGTATTTGTGTACTTTTCAACGAAATGTAAATTCATTAAAATGCCTAAATACTTCTATAAATAGAAACGAACCATTTTTGGTTGAACGAGGTAAAAATATGTTGAAATTACAGGGTGCTTTTACAGCCATGATCACTCCAATGAACAGTGACGGCTCGGTTGATTATGAAGGCTTTAGAAAGACTGTAAAATTCCAGCTTGAACAGGGCATTGACGGTCTTGTTCCTCTTGGAACTACAGCCGAAACTCCAACTCTCGACGAACGTCCGGGACAGGAAGAAGACACAATTATTTCGATTGTAATGGAAGAAGTTAAAGCGTTTGAAAAATCCTCTGGTAAACACGTTCCTGTAATTTTAGGTGCCGGAAGTAACAATACACGCGATGCAGTAATTTACTGTGAACGCGCAAAAAAAGCTGGTGCAGACGGTGCGCTTGTAGTTACTCCTTATTATAATAAACCTTCAAAAGAAGGAATTTATCAGCATTTTGCTGCAGTAAGCAAGGTTGGAATTCCGATCGTTGTTTACAACATTGCAGGAAGAACTGGTGTAAATATTCCGACTGACATTTTAGCTCGTATTGCTGAATTGCCGAATATCGTTGCCGTAAAGGAAGCGAGCGGAAACATAAACCAGATGATGGACGTAATTGCAACGATTAAGTCTAAAAAGCCTGATTTTGCAGTTTTGAGCGGAGACGACGGTCTTACTCTTCCTCTGTTGTCTGTTGGTGGAGATGGCGTAATTTCTGTAGTTTCTAACCTTGCACCGGCAATTGTTGTCGAAATGGTTCATAAGGCAATGGCTGGCGATTTTGAAGGCGCAGGAAAAATTCATTACAGATTGTTGCCATTCTTTAAGGCTGCCTTTGTTGACGGAAACCCGACTTCTATAAAATATGCAATGAAAGTAAAAGGCCTGCCTAGCGGTCCTTGTCGTCTGCCTCTCGTAGAAGTAAACGATAATGCTAAAAAGGTAATCGAAGAAGCAATTAAAACCTGCGGATTGTAATTGCGTTGTGTGCGCAATATGCGCACGGCCTTGCTTGCGCAAGGGATGCTTGCGTATCAGTCTGACGACTGCTACGCTGCGAGTTTACTT
>CAVJSA010000003.1:0-68425 GCA_963651875.1 Lachnospiraceae bacterium
TCTTTTGTTGAAAAGCTTGCACCGATTTTTACAATTCGCTTGCCGCTTGTTTTGTAGCGTTCTGTGTATTTTGCGTCTTCAATCTGCTTTAAGGCGTCTTCGGCGCTTTTGTCTCGCTTAAATTCAAAAATAAAGAGGTTGTTGCTGTTTTCCAGCACGCAGTCGGCTCGCCCGAAACTTGAGATTTCTTCAACTCTTGACCACTGGCCTAAAAGCGTAAAGACAAGATAAAACACGTTCTGAAAATTCTGCTCGACTATTGTGTCTTCCTTTTCTTTTTTTGACGTCGTGTATGGAAGGAGTGCAAAAAGTGACTTGAAACGGTTCATGACGCTTTCGATGTCGCCTTTTTTTATGTCGCGGGCAAAAGAGACTACATCAAGACCGTTTGACCTCTCAATATTTAAAATGCTCGGGGCAAGAGAGTTTATAAAGGCGTATTTTACTTCGTCGTTCGGATATTTTAAAAGATAAACGCCAAATTCCTTGTCGTAGCCTTTGATTGTCAAATATCCTGTCTGGTAAAAAAGCGGAATCGGGTTCGGGTTGTCGTTTCTGTAGTCCTGCAGTTCCTGGGAAGTCGCTTCAGCTCCGTTTGTAAAGTCCATGTAGTTCATCGTGCTTTCCTGCAGTTTTTTTATAAGGAAAGTCGGAGTTCCTGTCGCAAACCAGTAATAAGAAAATTCCTTTGCGTAAAGAGCGTTTAAAAGACTGAACGGATTGTAAACCCCCTGTCCATTGTGGTGAAAGTGATAGCCGTCGTACATTTTTTCAAGACGCTCTACACATTCTTCTTGAGAAAGCCCGTTTTTTTGAGCAAAAGCATCTATTTCTGGCTTGAGATTTAAAAGCATTTCTTCTTCTGTTATTCCGCAGATTTCTGAATACTGCTCTGTGAGCGAAATATCGTTTAGCTGATTTAAATCGCTGAAAATGCTCACCTTGCTGAACTTTGTAACGCCTGTAAGAAAGACGAATTTCAAGTCTTCATCCAAGGCTTTTAGCGTTACGTATAATCCGCGCAAAGTTTCTCGGTTCTCATTTACAAGTTCTTCATTATTCTGAGCGTCTAAAAGAGGCTTGTCGTATTCGTCAATAAGGACAGCAACCGGCAGTCCTGTCTTTTTTCTTGCTGTCTGGACAATGTTTATAAAGCGTCCGGCAAAACGGTTTTCTATTTGTGTTATTCCGTATTTTTCTTCGTATTGCTTTAACTGAAGATTTAAGCAGTCTTCAAGAACATTTGAACTAGAAAAATTGTCCTGTGCAAAATTCAGATAAATTACCGGATATTTTTTCCAGGCGTCAGGATTGTCTTTTTCAAGAGATTCAATTTTTAAGCCTGCAAAAAGCTCTTTTTTGCCTTCAAAATACGCTTTTAGCGTTGTAAGAAAAAGGCTTTTTCCAAAACGGCGCGGACGGCTCAAAAAATAAACCTTACCAGTATGGACAAGACTGTAAATATAGTCGCTCTTGTCTACATAAATGTAGCCGTCCTTTCTTAGATTTTCAAAACTTTGAATGCCGATAGGCAGTTTTCTCATTTCCTGCATACGTACGATTGTAGCATTTATGTCGCAAAATGTGTATTGATTTTGAAAAACCTAAAAGCTCCGTATTTTTACTAAAATTCGACATTCAGGCTAATTTGTAATTAAAAGTTAATTTCACTATACTAGAAAAACTATGTTAAACGCTTTGTACAACGCTGTTATCTTGCATCAAAAGACGTAATAGAAAACGCAGTTCATCCGTTTACTCATAAGCCTTTAAAAGTTGAAAATAAAAATGACTACACAATCTTAAACAACGCACCTGCTCAAAGCACAAGAATCAGAAAAGAAAAAGCCTTTAGCGTAAAGGACTCAGAATGGTTTACAGTAAAGGACAACGTATTCGAATCAAAAAACTGGGGAAAATATAATAAATGACATTTGCATCCGCTCTTTACAACATAATTCTCTCGCCAATCACTCAGCTGATTGAAATTTCTTACAGGGTTTTCTCTAAAATGTTCAGCAACACTGGAATTGCAATTCTTGGAGTCAGCCTTACAGTTACGATTTTGTGTCTTCCGCTTTATATTGTTGCCGAAAAATGGCAAGACACAGAGCGCGACAATCAGATAAAAATGAAGGGCGGAATTGAACGAATTAAAAAATTCTTTAAAGGCGATGAGCAATATATGATTTTGTCTGCTTACTACAGGCAAAATCATTACCATCCGATTATGGCGCTTCGCTCAAGTTTTGGAATTTTAATCCAGATTCCTTTTTTTCTAGCAGCCTACCACACGCTTTCTGCCCTGCCTGAATTACAGGGAGAGTCTTTTCTTTTTATCCGCGACATGGGAAAGCCTGATTCAATTTTTAAAATCGGTTCTTTTTCAATAAACATTCTTCCAATTTTAATGACTGCGATTAACTGTGTTTCCGGAGCAATTTATTCAAAAGGACACGGCTTACGCGAAAAAATACAGATTTATGGAATGGCAGCCTTATTTTTGGTTGTCTTGTATAATTCACCTGCCGGGCTTGTCGTTTACTGGACAATGAACAATATTCTCTCTCTTGTTAAAAATATTTTCTACAAGATGAAAAATCCGCTCAAAGTTCTGTATGCTCTCATGTGCATAGCCTTTTTATTTTTAGCCTTTTACATTCTTGTTTTGTACTCAGGCGGAGCAAATTTAAAAAAGAGAATTCCAGCAAGCGTGTCTCTTTTGCTTTGTATTCCTCTTCCGCTTTATATAAAGGCTGTAAACTATATTATTTCAAACCCGCTAAAAACACTTTTGCAGAACACTAAGCTCCGTTTTTCGCTGTTTATTTTTTCTGCCCTTGCGCTCTGCTTTTTAACAGGTCTTGTTCTTCCAACATCTCTTATTCTTTCTAGCGTGCAGGAATTTTCAAATATCGAAAACGACACAAGTCCGACGGCTTTTTTACACAGCTCGTTCTGGATGAGTTTTGGACTTATCGTTTTCTGGCCGACCTGCATTTATTTTTTGTTTAAAGAAAAGATTCAGACGATTTTGTCGTTTTTATATATTTTTTTGCTTGCAGCAGGAATCATAAACGCATACGTTTTTGCCGGAAGTTACGGTTCAATGGATTCAACCTTAAAATTTATTGACGGTTTTAAGAATCCTTCTTCTCTTTTTATGCTCTTAAATGTTCTTGCCCTCGCCTTTGCTGCAATTCTTCTGCTCTTTCTTTTTAAGCTTAATCTTGCAAAAATTCTTTCTAATATTGCTTTTATCTGCTTTGGCGCATTTGTAATTTTTACGTTCATAAATGTTTCAAAAATAAGTTCACAATACAAGGATTTTGCGCGCATTGCCCAAAATAATTCTGATGACGGCTCTTCTGTAAAATATCATCTTTCCAAAACAAACAAAAACATTGTGATTTTTATGCTTGACCGTTTTGAAAGCTCTTTTGTTCCGTTCATCTTAAAAGATGAGCCTCAATTAAAAGAAAAACTCCGCGGTTTTGTCTATTATCCGAACACGATTTCTGCTAATTCTCACACTTTAATGGAAAGCCCTGGCATTTACGGCGGCTATGAATACACTCCGTGGGAAATGAATAAGCGCACAGACAAGGTTTTAAAAGACAAGCACAACGAAGCACTTTTGCTTCTGCCTAAAATTGTGACTAAAGACTCAGGATTTACCGCTTACATTTCTGACCTTTCCTGGGGGAATTACAGCTATATTTCTGACCTTAGCTTTGCCCAGGGGCTTAAAGATATTCACGCTTTTTCTGTAATGTCACGCTACACGGGAGACTTCAAAAAAGAATGCATGAAAGCAGGCTATGAAAAATCTTCGTTAAGCCACATTTTAAACAGAAACCTTTTCTGGGTAAGCATTTTCAGGCAAACTCCTGCCGCCTTGCGTCCTGTAGTTTATTACAAGGGAACCTGGTGGGAAAACGGCGTAAAAGAAAGTTCTAGTTCGTTCGGAGACTGGTTTTCTGCTTTATATTATCTTTCTTCTGCAACCGCTTTTGACAGCGCAAAGCCGACTCTTTCTATAATCACGAATGAATCAACTCATTCAAGCGAAGATATTTCCATGTTCAATTTTAGAAATCTTCCTGGAGTTGAAGTTTCTTCTTCTCTTTCTTTTAAGAAGAACAATGCCTATAAAATCAACATTGTAACATTGAGCGCAGTCTGTGACTTTTTAGATTACATTAAGGAAAACGGCTGTTTTGACAATACAAAAATCATAATTGTTTCTGACCACGGAAACGGCGGAAACACAAGCCCCGAGCTTTACGACAAAGACACAATCGGAGACTTTAAGAAAGACAGCCTAAACTGTGTTTTAATGGTAAAAGATTTTGCTTCTAATGCAGAGTTTAAGACAAACAATTCTTTTATGACAAATGCAGATGTTCCGTCAATTGCCCTGAAAGGCGTAATAGAAAATCCAGTAAATCCGTTCACCGGCAAACGCATTTCAAGCGAATACAAGGCAGAAAACGGATTTTACATTACGACGGACGATCTTTTTATGCCTTATCACAGCAAGAACAAGAATGCTTTTACAGTCGACCCCGATTCGTGGTACAATGTACACGACAATATTTTTGTTGACACTAACTGGAAAAAAGTAAATTAAATTCCAGCTTGAATAATCAGGCAAAAATCATCGCAGAAATTATGCTAAAAAGATATTTTTGCTAAAACTGAGGAGAATTTCATACTATGACAGAAGTAGAATTTGACTATCTCATGGCAACACGCCGCAAGGAAGACACAATTGCATTCAATAAAGACACAGTGCTTTCGTGCGAAAAAGCCGGATGGGTAAAAAACGGCAAGGTTACTGACGAAGGAATGGAAGCCCTTGCTCCATATAAAGTTGACAACGCAATCATCATGGCTGCAGGCCGCTCAAGAAGATGCATGCCTCTTTCAAATTATCTTCCAAAAGGACTTTTTGAAATCAAAGGCGACACAATGGTTGAACGCCAGATTAAGCAACTCCACGATGCCGGAATCAAGGAAATTGTTCTCGTTGTAGGCTACTTAAAAGAACGCTACTACGAAATGGCAAAAAAATATCCTGAACTTATCGTAATAGACAACACCGAATGGGAAGAAAAAAACAATATGTCTTCTCTTTACGCTGCAAAAGATTACATTAAAGCGTCTTACATCTGCTGTTCAGACAACTGGTTTGCCCACAATGTCTACCGCGACTATGTTTATGATTCATACTATGCATGTCTTTACTCTGACGAGTTCTGCAACGAATACTGTGTAAAAGGCCTTGACGACAACGGCTACATGACAGAAGTAAAAAAAGGCGGCGAAAAATCCTGGTATACAATTGGCGAAGCATTCTTTTCAAAGTCATTCTCTAAAAAATTTGTTGATTTAATGGTAAAAGAATACTACGACCCTGAAATGAAATACATGCTCTGGGACGACTTTCAGATTAAGCACATCAAAGAGCTTTTGATGAAAATCAAGCGCTACGACGATGCTGAATGCAAGGAATTTGACACAACCGAAGATATTCTGCAGTTCTACCCTAACTTTAAGGATTTTATTGACCAGTTTTTTCAGGAAGATGAATTAATCAATTCAACACAGAGAATCAGCTATCTTTCTAATTATTCTGACGTTAAGCAGTATTCGGTTGTTGCCACTGAACAGTTAAAAGGACGTATGCACGTAAACGAAAATCTTTTCGGACCAAGCCCAAAATGCCTTGAAGTTCTGCACAACGCAACAATGGAAGACCTTTATCTTTACGATTTAACCCGCGAAGACGACCTTGCAGTTGAAATTTCAAGACTTACAGAGCTTTCAACAGATTCAATTTTTATTCATTCAGGCTCTTCTGACGTAATCAAGACAATCATGACGGTTGTTTTAAACAAGGACGACACTGTTTTAATTTCTGCCCCTGCATGGAATTACTACAAGTCTGTCTGCGAGCTTCATCACGCAAAGGCAGCTTATTACAATGTCGTTCCAGGAAAAGATTCCTACGAATTTGACACAAAATCCCTTTTTGAAGCCGCAAAAAAGACAAAGCCTAGAATCATCATCATTACAACTCCGCACAATCCGACAGGAGCCGTAATAAGCCGCGCCGACCTTGAAAAAGTAATAAAAGACAATCCGTCTTCACTTGTAATCGTTGACGAAGCTTATTTAGGTTTTTCTACAGTAACTTACGACGCAAAATATCTGCTTAACGCTTACAACAACGTTGTATTCTGCCGCACATTCTCAAAACTCTACGGCTTGGCAGGAATCCGCATGGGTTACGGACTTTGCACTCCAATGGCAAAACAGGTTTTCAAGCTTGACTTGAACCCTTTCAGAACTTCAAACATCGGCCGTAAAGTCTGCATTGCCGCCCTCGAAGACAAAAAATATTACACAGATCTTACAAAAGAAATCATCAACCTTAAAAAAGACTTTATTTCTCAGATCAACCAGATTGAAGGAATCAAAGCCTATGATTCTGCGGCAAACTTTATCTTTATCCGCTTTGACGACTCAATTGACGTTCAGGCTCTTAAAGACAGTCTTGCATCAAACGGCTATCTTGTCCGCCTCTGGACAGAAGGAAGCCATCTTTCAATGAGAATCACGGTCGCTCCAAAACCGGATATGGACAAGGTTCTTGAATTGATAAAAGATTTCTGCAAAAAATAAACATGGGAGATGAACTAAGGCCGCCTAAGTTTTTTTGGCAGTTTTAGTTCTATATTATTTGAATATGACATTTTTACCGCTTTACATTGACCCGGGCACGGGATCAATGCTTTTTTCGATTTTAATCGGCGCCTGCGCTACACTTTTTTTCCTTGCAAAAGCATTCTGGCTAAAGCTAAAGCTTTTTGTTACCGGCGGAAAAGGACAAAAACTCGACAAGTCTTACAAAAAATATGTGATTTATTCTGAAGACAAGAGATACTGGAATGTTTTTAAGCCAGTTCTCGACGAATTTGAAAACCGCAGGATTGAAGTTACATATTATGTCGCAAACGAAAAAGATCCTGTTTTTGAAGAAAAATACGAATTTGTAAAGCCTGAAGTTATCGGCGAAGGAAACAAGGCATTTGCAAAACTGAACATGCTTTCAGCAGGTTTTGTGTTGATGACGACTCCGGGCCTGCAGGTTTATCAGCTAAAAAGAAGCAAGAATGTAAAGCATTATTCTCATATTTTCCATTCTCCAGGCGACCCTACAATGTACCGCCTTTTTGGAATCGACTATTTTGATTCAATTTTGTGCACGGGCGACTATCAGTTTGAAGATATCCGCGAAATGGAAAGACAGCGAAATCTTCCTGCAAAAGAGCTGATTACTGTCGGCTGCACGTATCTCGACGTGTTCAAAAAAAAGATGGAAGAAATTCCTGCTGAAGAAAATCATCAGTTTACAGTTTTGGTTTCTCCGTCGTGGGGAAAGTCAGCACTTCTCTCTCTTTACGGAAAAAAACTTCTTGATCCTCTCGTTGCCACAGGCTGGAAAATCATTATCCGCCCTCACCCGCAGTCAAGAATTTCAGAAAAAGAAATGCTTTTAGAGCTTGAAGAATCATACAAAAACGCTAGCAACGTTGAATGGGATTCAAACCGCGACAACTTTTATTCGCTTAAAAAAGCGGATATTATGATCACAGACTTTTCAGGAATCATCTGGGATTACACCTTCCTTTGCGACAAGCCTGTAATGTACGCAAACGCGCAGATGGAACTCGGCCCTTACGACGCTTACGATATTGACCACGAAATTTGGCAGTTCTCGACAGTCAAAAAGATTGGAATTAAGATTGAAGAAAAAGATTTTGAGAATATCAAGTCTGTAATTCAGAACGCAAGCGATTCTCCTGAACTTGCCGCAGCACGCAAAAAAGCAAGGGACGAAGCGTGGATGCATATCGGAGAAGCTGGAAAACGCACAGTTGACTATATGGTTTCCACAATGGAAAAAATCGAGTCAAAAAAATAAAAACGACGCGCAGATTGAATTTAAATTCAATCTGCAAAAAGCTAAAAATCTGATGCTGAAAATGAGAGTTTTTTGCGCTATGGATATGGAGCTCAATTTTTATGAACCTGCTTTTTAATCTTTTAATTTATCCTGTAAAACAGATTATCGAATTTGCTTTTTCACTTTTTTATCATGTCTTTAAAAATCCGGGAGCCGCGATTCTTGGCGTAAGCCTTGCCGTTACAATAATGTGTCTTCCGCTTTATATCGTCGCAGAAAAATGGACAGATTTTGAGCGCGACACTCAAAAAAAACTTGAAGGCGGCGTAAAACGCATAAAAAAGTATTTTAAAGGCGACGAGCAGTACATGATTTTGACAACCTTCTACAGGCAGAATCATTACCACCCTTTAATGGCGCTCCGCTCAAGTTTCAGTCTTTTAATCCAGATTCCTTTCTTTCTTGCAGCTTATTCATATTTGAGCCATCTTTCACTTTTGCAGGGCGACTCTTTTTTTATTCTTAAAGACTTAGGAAAAAGCGATTCTCTTTTTAAAATCGGAAATTTTACTGTTAACGTTCTTCCGATTTTGATGACGCTTATAAACTGCGCTTCGGGCTTTGTCTACACAAAAGGGCATTCCCTGCGTGAAAAGCTCCAGGTTTACATAATGGCAGCCCTCTTTCTCGTTATTCTTTATGATTCTCCGAGCGGGCTTGTCCTTTACTGGACGCTGAACCAGGTTTTCTCGCTTACAAAAAATATTTTCATGAAGCTTAAAAATCCTTTAAAAGTGTTTTTTGTCTGCGTTGCCCTTGCAATTCTCTTCTGCGACTTCTATTTGATTTTTATTCACCCGGGAAGCTTTAAACGCCGGCTTTTAATGACAGTCGTAATTTCTTTTATTCTTGTAGTTCCGCTTTTTGTAAAACTTGCTTCCTTTTTAATTGATTCAGTTTTTAAGGGACTTCTTGAAAATTCAAAACAGAGATTTTTTATTTTTATCGCTTCTGCTTTCGGACTTTTATTTTTGACAGGACTTTTTATTCCTTCAAGCATTATAAGCTCTTCGGTAATTGAATTTTTTAACATTGACAATCTAGGCTCTCCTGTAATTTTTATAAAAAACACATTTTTGCAGTCATGCGGACTTTTTATTGTCTGGCCTGTATTTTTGTATTTTCTTTTTAACAAGAGAATTCAGACCGTTTTTTCCGCATTCTCTTTTATTCTCTTTATCTGCGCTCTTGTAAACTCATTTTTATTTACCGGAAGCTACGGCACGTTAACGAGAATGCTCACTTTTTCAGAAAATATCGCAGGAAGAATACCTTTCTTTATGATTGCTCTCAATCTTGCAGTTCTTGTCTTAGCCTTTTTTGCCAGCCTTGCCCTTTTTAAGTTCAATCTTTTTGGAACTTTAAAAGCTTTAGGCGGAATTATGGCTTTTGCGCTTTTTGCCGCGGGAATCTTTTTTACTCATTCAATTTCAACTGAATACGCAAAGATTGCTTCTAGCTACAATCCGACAGAGGCAAACGAGATAAAGCCTGTTCTTCACCTTTCAAAAACTGAAAAAAACGTTGTCCTTTTTATGCTAGACAGAAGCGAAAGCGCGTTTTTCTCTTCGATTTTTGACGAGGAAGATCCTTCATTAAAAGACATTTACACAGGATTTACATATTATCCGAACACAATTTCTTACGGCGGACACACAATAATCGGCGCGCCTCCACTTTTTGGAAGCTATGAATACACTCCGGAAGAATTCAACAAAAGAAGCAATGTTTCAAAACTTGAAAAAAACAACGAGGCAATGAAAGTTCTTCCACGAATTTTCGGCGAGCAGCTGGATTTTAACGTTACAATTTCTGACACATCGTGGGCAAACTACCAATGGATTGCCGACATGAGCATTTTTAACGGAATGAAGAATGTAACGCCGCTCACTCTCGAGCACACTTACACAGGCTTGTGGATGGATCTAAACAAAGACAAGCTCAATGCAAATATCGTAAGCTCTTCGATAAAGCGGAATATGCTTTTTGTCTGCTTTTTTAGAATCAGCCCGATGATTTTCCGCGATGCAATCTACGACGACTCGCGCTGGTGGAACACAGACGAAGAAAGTGGCGATATTCAGGAATTTATTGACTATTACTCTGAGCTTTATTTTCTTCCTAAACTCACGGATTTTACGGGCGAAAAAAATACCTTTATGAGCATTACAAACGATTCAACTCATTCAGGTTTTGAGCTGAATCCTCCTGACTACACTCCTTCTTCAAAAATAACCGGCAAAGGAAAAGGCAGATACTCTGAACTTTCCGGCTACAGCGCAAATGTTGCTTCTTTTAAACTGATCGGAAAATGGATTGAGCTTTTAAAACAAAACGGCGTTTACGACAATACGAGAATCATAATTGCGGCAGACCACGGAATCGGAAAAAGCGAAGTCTTAAAAGATTTATATAACGGCCAGCTCGAAGACGGATTTACAATGGACCATTTAAATCCAATGCTTTTAGTAAAGGATTTTAATGCATCAGGAGAAATCAAGACAGACACAACGTTCATGACAAATGCGGACGTTCCTCTTTTACTTATGAAAGACCTTGTGGAAAATCCGGTGAATCCGTTTACAGGCAAAGAAATGAACGATTCAATAAAAAAAGAAAGAGGTGCTGTTGTAACGACAAACAAAACCTGGTCGCCAGACCAGCACGGTCCGAACGTTTTTTCAATCAAAGACGACGAATGGTACACAGTAAAAGACAATATCTTTGACGTAAACAACTGGAAAAAAGGAAGATAAGACAGAAGTCAAACAGCCATTTCCTCATTTGAATTAACCTGTTATTCCACGGCTTGACCGTGGAATCTCTTCCTGCAATAGATTGTCGGGTCAAGCACGACAATGACAGTCCGTGACTAGATTGCCGGAACACGTCCGACAATGACACGGAGAGACAATATTATCGGGTCAAGCCTGACAATGACAGCCCGTGACTAGATTGCCGAAGCACGTCAGACAATGACACGGAGGGACAATATTTTCGAGTCCAGCCGACAATGAAACGGAGAGTTGTCATTTCGCATTTGATTCAATTGACATTCCAGGCTTGACTTACCTTGTCATTCCCCGCAGTGATAGGAGAATCTCATAAAAGCCGGTCATTCCACGGCTTGACCGTGGAATCTCTTTCTGCAATAGATTGTCGGGTCAAGCCCGACAATGACACGGAGAGACAATATTATCGGGTCAAGCCTGACAATGACAGCCCGTGACTAGATTGCCGAAGCACGTCAGACAATGACACGGAGGGACAATATTTTCGAGTCCAGCCGATAATGACAATAAAAATTAAAATTTTACCTATTAACTAAAAATCTTCCGGGCCTCTTCCAGGCTCTCAATATTGCCGATATCGTATCGGTGTCCTGCCATTTTCCAGGCATAGACATTTTTTTGTGCACAGAACCAGGCAATAAAATCCCCGGGCGCGTCTGTCGGACAGACTGGTTTTCCGTCGGGCTTTAACTCGCAGGCCTTTTGTATAAATGGCAAATCTTCTTTTTTATAAATATAAAACGGAGGAACCGCCCAGTGCGATTGCGGCTCAGCCGGTTTTTCCTGCATTTTTATTACTTTGTCATCTTTATCGACAGAGGCAACTCCTGTTCGCCTGAGTTTTTCGGTATTTTCTTCAAAATGGCGCATTATGCAGGATGCATTTTTTGTTTTTGAATATTCAATAAAGCCTGCAAGAGAAAAGTCGAGAATATTGTCTCCTGCCAAAACTAAAATATCTTCGTCAATTTTTTCTTTTTCAATTGCAAAAAGAATGTCTTTTACAGCTCCAAGGCGATTTTCGTTTTCCATTGAGCCGTCATCTAAAACAGTTAATGGTGAATTAAAATTCCGGCTTTTTTTCCATTCTTCAAAAATATTTACAAATTTGTGATTAGAAACAACAATATGTCCTGAAATCTCTTTATTTGAATCAATATCATCGATTAGGCGGTCAAGAATTGTCTTTTCCCCGACTTTTAAAAGAGGTTTTGGAAAGTTTTTTGTTAATGGATAAAGTCTTGTTGCGTAGCCCGCTGCTAAAATTATAGATTTCATCAGTTTATTCCGTCTGCTGTATTGCAAAAATTGATAGAGAATTTTTCTCTTAACTCAGGGAAAACCTTTAAATATTCACTGCGGATATTTTTTTCAATTTCTTCCCTTTTTTGCGGATTAATGATTGCCATGGCGCAGCCGTTAAAGCCTGCTCCGCTGAATCTTCCGCCATAAACGCCTTCGGTATTTTCCATTATTGACTGCAAGGTCTTTAATTCAAGACTGCCGGTTTCGTAATTTTCGATAGAAGAGCGGCCGCTTTCAAAAATCAATTTGCCAAATTCAACTAAATCACCTTTTTCAAAAGCCTTGAGCCCCTTTTTTACGCGTTCATTTTCAGTATAAAAATGCTCGGCCCGTTTTGCCCAGTTGTCCGGAAGTTTTTGTTTATTTTGAAGATAAATTCCATAAGGAACGTCTCTAAGGTAAGAATCAGCAAATTTGCCGTATTCAAGATGACAAAATCCCTTTAGCGCATAACTTGCAGCCTTGCATTCATCTACACGCATATTATAGGCAGAACCGGCAAGTTTTCTTTCGACCCCGGAAAAAATAACCGCTATTTCAAAATCAGGCATATTTGCAGGAATTTTCACAAGTTTTGAAGAATCTGTTTTTGTATCAAGATACAAAAGGTTGTTCTTTTTTGAGAAAACCTCGCAACTCTGGTCAAGTTTTCCGACATTTACGCCAATAAAGTTCCGTTCAGCGTCAATTGCAAGATTTACAAGCTCAAGGCTTGTAAGATTTATTCCGTTTACACAAGAAAGCGCCTTTAAATATGTTAAAAGAACACTTGCCGAAGAAGACAAGCCGCCGCCCAAAATTGAGCCTGAAATAATTCCCTTAACCCCCTTCTCAAGCGTGTAAGATTTTTTCAGGGCGTAGGCGGCTGCAAAAAGATAATCGGCCCAGATATATTGTCTCTCGTATTCTTCATTTAGATTTCCAGTTGCAGAGCCGTCAAAATTTTCAGAATAAACTTCAACATCAGCATTGTCTGTCTCAAAAAAGTCAAAATGAGTTCCCTTATCAATTGCAAAACCTGTTACAAGTCCAAGCTGATGATCAACATGAGCTCCAAGCGGGCAAACTCTGTACGGACAAAAAGAATGAAATGCTCCTCCCGACTTTTTTTTATTCTCCAACAGCGATTTTATTTCTTCCTTAGACATAAGTTAATTATATCATTATAATTTGTCTCTATGAAGTACGTTTATGTTTTAACTTCCACTCCAAAAGATTTTTATTACGAACAGGCCTTAATGTCGGTTTTTTCATTAAGACAGAAAATGCCTAAAAGTCAGATAATCGTTCTTGTAGACGACAAAACAAAAAAATCATTTTCAGATGAAAACAAGCGTTCTGCGCTTTCAAAATACGCTTCAAAAATAATTTCGATTGATTTCGAGAATTCAGTTCCAAATGTTGACCGTTCACGCCTTATAAAAACTTCAATTCCAGAATATGTAGACGGAAGTTTTTTATACATCGACTGCGACACAATAATCTGCGATGACTTGAGCGAAATTGAAAACGAAAATGCACTTACAGGCGGAGTTTTAGACGGACACGTTCTTTTAAGTGAGCATATTCACAGAAAATATTTTCTCTCGCGCGACAAAAAGCTCGGCTTTAAGGGAACAAAGGAAGCTGGCTACAACATAAACGGCGGCCTGATTCTTGCAAAAGCTGACACTCCAGAAGAAAAGCTGCAGACTGTTGAACTTTTTAAAAAGTGGAACGAATTGTGGAAGTATTCCGCATACGAAAAAAAAGACAAGCACGATCAGAGCGCTCTCAACGAGGCAAATTTTCAGACAGGCTTAAAAATGGCTCTTCTTGACGGAAAGTGGAACTGCCAGCCAAGCCATGGCGGACTTGCTTTCTTAAAGGACGCAAAAATCATTCATTATTATTCAAGTGAATTTTCTGGAAAAAACTACATTCCTTATTACAAACTTGCGGACAAAAAAATCTGGCAGAAAATAAAGGATGAAGGCGATATTCCGGAAGAAGTAAAAGCAATGATTGCAGAGCCGAAATTTCAGTTCAACAAGGTTCATCTTATAAACGACCAGAGAATTGTAAGCATAATGCAGTCGCCTCTCACATTCACGATTGCAGATTTAAAAGAGCACTGCCCTCCGCTCTTTAATTTTCTTGAAAATCTCTGCGCAGGTCTCCGCAAAGCTGCAAAGTCGATAAAAGGTAAAAAATGATTTTAATAAATGGAAATTTTCTCTGCCGCAATCTTACAGGAATTGAACGATTCGCCTGGGAAGTCTGCAAAAAAATGGATTCTTTTTTGACTGAAGATGATGATATTCACCTTTTAGTTCCAGCAAACGCAAAAAAAATTCCTGAACTAAAAAAAATAAAAATAGAAAAATCCTCAAAAAGCATAAAAAGTTTTCCTCTCTGGGATATGGGAATTTTTGCTCTTGCCTGCAAAAAGTTAAATGCCACAGGATTGAATTTTTCAAATACAGCCCCGCTTGGCAAATTATGTGGAATTTCTTTTCTTCATGACATTTATGCAAAGAGTTTTCCTGGAGATTTTGTAACTTTTAAGGACAAGCTGATAAAGCTCTACTGCCGTTTTTCCTACAAGAATATTTCAAAAAATGCAAAAATGGTGCTGACAGTTTCGGATTTTGCAAAAAAGGAAATTCAAAAAGCATATAAAGTTCCTGATTCAAGAATTGAAGTAATTCCAAACGGCTGGGATCATTTTAAAGACGTAGAAGCTGATGCAAAAATTTTTGAAAGATTTCCTCAATTAAAGACAAAAGAATTTTACTTTACGCTCGGCTCACTTTCTAAACGCAAAAACTTAAAATGGATTGCAGACTACGCTTCAAAGCACACAGACGAAACATTTGCCGTAAGCGGAAAAGCAATTTCAGGGCTTGTTCCTCCTGAGCTTGAATCCTTAAAAAAATTAGAAAATGTCGTTCTTCTCGGATACGTGACCGACGGAGAAGTAAAAGCCCTTATGCAGCAATGCCGCGCCTTTGTTTTTCCGTCATATTATGAAGGCTTTGGAATTCCGCCATTAGAAGCTCTTTCGTGCGGTGCAAAAGTAATTGTTTCAGATAAGGCAAGTCTGCCAGAAATCTACAAAGATACTGTTCTTTATATTGATTTAAAAAATACAGACATCTCGTTACCAGAACTTTTAAAAAACGAAACACAGTCTCCTGATGCCGTTCTCGAAAAATACACTTACGAAAATGCGGCAAAAAAAGTGTTAAGCGTTTTACAAAAGTTTCAGTAATGTAAAAAAAACTTTTTTGCTTCGTTTAAAACCTGACGTTTATTTAATGCCCACTCTGGTGTTGTTGCAATTTTTTTTGGCGGGTCGCCTGTAATTCTGTGGATTATTGCATTTTCAGGAAGGAGAGCAAGAGCTTTTTGTACAGTCGTAAAATATTCTTCTTTTGACAGGCATTCAAATTCCTTATTTTTATACATTTTTTCCAAAACAGTATTTTGAACGACATAAAGGTTTGTAATTTTTATTCCCCAGAAAGTTTCATCACCTTCCTTAAATTGCTCCTTTATAAAATCAATTGTCGAAAGCATATCCTTTTGAGTTTCTCCTGGTAAGCCAAAAATAACATGAGTTACAATGTGAACTTTAGGAACATTTGTCTGAAGAGTTTTTACTGCATCTATATAATCTTGATTTGTGTAACAGCGATTTATCAGTTTTCCGGTATTTTCGTTAGAAGTCTGTAAGCCAAGTTCAAGTTGAATAAAATATTTTTCTTCAATTTGTTTTAAGAATTCAATAAATTCTAAAGAAAGACAGTCTGGTCTTGTTGCAATTGCAATTCCGCATGATTTTTTTAAAGAAAGAGCTTCAATATATTTTTCCTTAAGCTCATAAAAATTTCCGTAGGTTGAAGTAAAAGACTGAAAATAAGGCAAATACAAAACTTCATTTTTTCCGCTTCGGCCGCGTGCTTTTTTTTCAACTAAAGAAATTCCATTTTCAAACTGCAGTCTTATGCTTTTAGTTTTTTGAATAAAATCTCCGCTTCCGCTTTGACTGCAAAAAATACACCCGCCTTTTCCTTTTGTTCCATCTCTGTTTGGGCAGGTGCAACCGGCATCAAGTGAAATTTTATAAACCTTGCAGCCAAAAATTGATTTATAAAAGTCAGAAAGTTGAATCATAAAAAAATTGTATAATAAAGGTTGAATGTCTCCAATAACAAAATACGTTTGAATAAACGCACTTTACTGTAAAAATTGTCTTTTATTTTTAATTCCGCTAAAATAGCAGAAGAGGTTTTTAATGCGCGTTGCTATTGTTCATGACTGGCTTGTAAATTATGGTGGAGCTGAAAGAGTTGTTGAAGCATTTCTTTCAATTTATCCTGATGCAGATATTTTTACGCTTGTCTACGATGAAAAAAAGATGGGAAAAATATTTCCGAAAGAAAAAGTTCATACTTCTTTTGTGCAGAAAATTCCTATGGCAACAAAACTTTATACAAAAATGTTGCCTTTAATGCCAAAAGCTTTTGAAAGTTTTGATTTTTCTTCTTATGACCTTGTTTTATGTTCATCTTCAAGCTGTGCAAAAGGAGTTATTACGCCTCCTTCCGTTGCCCACGTTGCCTATGTTCATACTCCAATGCGCTATGCATGGGATCAGTTTTTTGAATATCAAAAACGTTCAAAAAAAATTGTTGCCTTCTTTATGAACCGCTTTATGCCTTCAATCAGACTTTGGGATTTTGTTTCTTCCCAGAGAATTGATACTTTGATTGCAAATTCAAAATATATTCAGCGAAGAATAAAAAAATACTGGAATCTTGAAAGTTCTGTAATTTATCCGCCGGTTGACACACAGCGCCTTTCTCCAAATAACGAAAAAGCAGAAGATTTTTATGTTGTTTTTAGCCGTTTTGTTCCTTACAAAAGAATTGATCTTGCTATTTCTGCCTGTGGTGAACTTGGCCGAAAACTAGTTGTAATTGGTGGCGGTTCCCAGGAAAAAGAATTAAAACTTTTAGCTTCTAAATATGACAAATCTAAGATTATTTTTACCGGAAGAATTTCTGACGAAGAAGTAAAGAATTATCTTCAAAAATGTAAGGCAATGATTTTTTGTGCGGAAGAAGATTTTGGAATAATTCCTGTCGAAGTCCAGGCGTGTGGCAGACCTGTAATTGCATTTGCAAAAGGCGGTGCTTTAGAAACCGTAATTGACCAGAAAACCGGAGTCTTTTTTAAGAAGCAGGAAACTCAATCTGTTATTGAAGCAATAAAAAACTTTGAAACTTTAGCAGAACAGAATGTTTTTGATTCTAGTAAAATTGCAGAACACGCACGTTCTTTTTCAACCGAAAGATTCTGCAAACAGATAAAAGAAAAAATTGAACTTACGCTGGAAGGATTTTCAAAACAATGCTAAGAATTGCAATAGATTGTCGCATGATCGGTTCCGGAGGAATCGGAACTTTTATAAGTGAACTTATTCCATATTTTCTTGAACACAATGAATGTCTGTTAATCGGAACACACGAGCAGTGCATGGATTTTCTTCGACTGCAGAATGTTGAATTTTGTTATTGCGATGTAAAACCTTTTTCTATGCAGGAAATGTTTAGTTTTCCGCAGGATGTCCTTAATGCAATTCATAAATACGATTGTTATTTTACACCGTATTGCAATATTCCTGGAGGAATTCAAATTCCAGTCTTTTCGACAATTCACGACATTGTTTTTTTGGACGTAAAAGGACTTACAGGCTTTTTAGGAAGAATCGGACGAAAATATTTTTATCAGCGTGCAATAAATATGTCAAAAATGATTTTTACAGTTTCTGAATTTTCAAAATCGAGGATTCTTGCAAAACTTCACTGTAAAAAAGCAATAAAAGTAGTTTACAATTCTTTTCCGTCTTATTTAATTCAAAAAAGTGAAGAATTTGTCAGTCCTCAAAAAACAAATTCAATTTTATTTGTAGGAAATATAAAAAAACACAAGGGCTTAAAAATTCTTTTAGACGCATTTGAAAAAGCAAAAAAACAGGGCTTAAAATCTCGTCTTGTAATAGTCGGCAATAAAGACAATTTCCGCACGGGGGACGAAGAAACTGTCGAAAGATTAAATAATTTTTCAAATGACCAGATTGAATTTACCGGAAAAATTACAAATGAAAAACTTCGCGAACTTTATGCTTCTGCCTTGGTTCTCGTTCAACCGTCGTTATACGAAGGTTTTGGAATTCCTCCACTCGAAGCCATGGTTATGGGAACTCCGGCAATAATTTCTGACATTCCGGTTTTTAAAGAAATCTATAAAGATTTTCCGGTTGAATATTACAACGCACAAAACTCTGACGAACTTTGTAAAAAACTTTTAGAAGCAGAAAGCTCTCCTAAAAAAATTGAACTTGGCTCATTAAAAGAAAAATATTCTTATAAAAAATCTGCCATCCTTATAGAAGATTCGTTAAGTGATTTTTTGAAACAACAGCGCACTTAGTTTGTTTATCATTCAGTAAGGCGAGAAAGTTTATTCAATAGACCAAAGGGGCTTATTTCTATATAATTAAATTTACTATGACAGAAAACGATTACCTTGAGTTCTTTAATCTCAAATACTGGAAAACAAGTTCTTTTACATCGGGCTTTGCCTTGGCAGTTGTTGACTGCCTTATGGTCATGCTTTCGATTGGTACATCATTTTTTATCATAAATTTAATCAATCACTCATGGATTAATTTCCGTTCGTTTGTAACATATTGGATTTACTTACCGCCAATGATTGCGGTTTTTTATGCTGCAGGTCTTTATCCGGGAATTTCACTTCCTCCAGCAGACGAAGTTAAAAAGTTTGGAATTTGTTCGTTTTTTGTTTTTGCAGGAATTGCCCTTTCAATTACAGTTGAAGAAGCAGACGATAAATGGCCGATTGTCGTTGCCTTAATTTTTGCTACACCGTTCGCTCTTATATTTCTTCCTGGCGGAAGAGAACTTGCACGTCATGTTTTAAAAAATACAAAATGGTTTGGAGTTCCGGCTGTAATTCTCGTTAATGACAAAAAAAATTATTTTATGGTTGACCGTCTTTTAAGCCGAAAAGATTTAGGATACAAGCCAGCCTTAATTGTTGATAACAGTGCCACAGAAAATACACTTTATCACGATGTTCCTGTTTACAGACCTTCTCAAACTCTTAACGATGTAATACGTCAGACTGGTATAAAAGTTGCAATTATAATTGACTGGGATTTGAATTTTGATTTAATAAATTCATATTTTAGATACACTATTACGATTCCTCATACTCAGAATTTAAATACATTGTCTACAAATGTCCGCGATTTTGGAGGAATTTTAGGTTTTTCTTCTACTCACAATTTAACAAAAAAACTCAGCATCTTCTTAAAACGAGTTGTAGATCTTTTCCTCCTTATTCTTGCAAGCCCGCTTATTATTCCTGTTGTTTTAATTACAGCAATCTGTGTAAAGATTTCAAGCCCGGGACCAATTTTTTATGGACACAAAAGGGTTGGAAAAAACGGAAAAGAGTTTAAATGCTGGAAATTCCGTTCAATGGTTGTTGATGCAGACAAAAGACTTGAAGAGCTTTTAAAAGATCCTGTTATGGCAACTGAATGGGAAAAAGACAGAAAATTTACAAATGACCCTCGCGTTACAAAGATTGGAAAATTCTTAAGAAAAACAAGTCTTGACGAATTTCCTCAGTTTTTTAACGTTTTAACCGGAGAAATGAGTTTTATAGGTCCACGCCCGGTTACAGAGCCAGAACTTGCAAAATATGGTGAAAAATCAAAACTTATTTTGAGTGTTCAACCAGGATTAAGCGGAATGTGGCAGATTTCAGGAAGATCTGACACAGGATACGAAGAAAGAATTACTCTCGATTCATATTACATACAAAACTGGTCAGTATGGCTCGACATTTGGATTATCATAAAAACAGTTTACATTGTTATTAAAGGAAAAGGTGCATATTAAATGAAACGTACAGTACCACTGCTTTTTGCTTTGCTTTCGTTGCCGGTGTTTTCTTTTTCAGAAAAATACAGAATCAATCAGGTAAATTACGATATTAACGGAATGACAAGGCAGTACGCACTTGAACGCAATATCGAAATAGATAAAAAACGTATTTTTGAAAATTATGAAGAATTAAACCTTTACATTGAAAATTTACGCCAGCTTTTTAACAATGAGAGAAATCTTGAATCTTCCGTAATTTACACAAGGTATGATTCAGTTCCAGACGAAAATGGAATTACAACCGTAATTTTAAATATTTCAACCCAGGATTCAAAACATTTACTTGTTGTTCCTTACCCAAAATATAATTCAAATGACGGTTTGGTTTTAAAATTAAAGGCAAAAGACACCAATTTTTTGGGCACGCTCGAAACTCTTGATATGGATTTTAATTTTTCATACGAACCACAGGATTCTGACACGGATTCCAGTTCCTATGATACTATCTTTGGAATAAACCTTTCGTACGACTACCCTTTTAAGTTATGGAAGCTTGATTCAAAATGGAAAAACAGTTTCAGTTTTGATTATACCCTCGGAAAAAGTAAACCGGAATTTTCTTATGAAACAGGCTTTGTTTTTGAACTTCCGCTAGATCGCTTGACTGTAACTCTTGAATTAACACAGGGCATTGAGCGCAATTTTGACTACACTGAATATGGCGATGAACTTTATATGACAGAAGGCGCAAAACTTTCTCTTCCATACAAAGTTGCTTCTATTGATAATTTTGATGATGTAACCTGGGGTCCTTATGTTTCTTACGACTGGTATTGGGACAAAGACGGAATCAGCGATGAAAACGAAGATTTAAGAAGTCCAACATTAAAAATCGGACATAGCATTTCTACTGCTCGTGTAAACTGGCACAATAATTTTAGGGACGGCGTTGATCTTTCTTTTGATCAGTATTTTGGTTATAACTACCAGCTTGAAGAATACATTGCAAGCATTTCTGGAACAATGGAATTATATAAATCTTTTAATAATCGATTTGGAATTTATTCAAGATTTTACGGATTTTATAACTACAACCAGAATACAGAAATCGGTTCATATTTAAGAGGAATTCGAGACGACCAGAAATACAAAACTTCAGCCTGGACTGATGCCGGCTTATCTGGAGAACCCACAAAAGCCCTTAATACAAATGCGGCAATCGTAATGAATTTTGACGTTCCTTTCAGGTTAATTACTACAGATTGGCTTGGATTCAATAATTTCTGCTTTGGAGAAGATTCTTGGATGGCAAATCACTTGAGATGGATGCGTTATTTTGATTTTGAAATGCATCTTTCTCCGTTCGTAGATGTTGCCCTTTCCCACAATACAATTACAGGAAAAACTTTTGCTATTAAAGACGGCTGGTATGCAGCAGGTCTTGAAGTTCTTGTCTTTCCTGCAAAATGGCGAAGCCTTGTTGTAAGAGCTAGCGCCGGTGTTGACGTAGGAAGAAAGGTTGTAAAAAAGGTTGTATCTAAACTGATTGACGACGAATGGAGAAAACAGGTTTCAGCAATTGAAATTTCAATCGGAATCGGTCTTCACTATTAAAAAACTTTAGTATTTAACTTAGAGTTTTTTCGATGCCATGGTTTTATAATATTCATCTGGAATATTTTCTGCCATGGCTTTATATAAAGATTTTGAAAATTCGTTTTTACCTTCTTTTTCGGCTTTTTGTGCAAGCTGAAAGAAGATTTCCCAAATATTGTTAAGCCTTGCCCAGGTATTTATTTCTTCATACTTCCCGCATTCCTTAAAAAAATCAGAGATATTTGTATATTTAAATTGGGAATTTCTTTCGCAGATTGAATTAAAAATATAAGTAAAAGCTTCGATTGCAGCGATTGAAGTACAGCAAAGGGATTGCTTATTTTCTTGCTTTTTTTGATATAGAGAAGAAAGTTCTGTTAAGGCATTCAAAGAATAGTTTGGAAGACTTCTGTATAACAAAAATAAGCGATCTGCACTGTTTTTTTTGTCTGTATAGATTGTTCGCAAAATTGAATCTTTTAAGAGTTCATTTTTAAAAGATTCATCATTGTCTAAAATCAAAAGAAGAATTTTTTCCAATTGCTCATCATCATCATTTATTTTTGCAATAAAAGCAATTGAATACAAAATTTCGTATTTAACGTCGGCAATATCAAGATATTCTTTTTCTGCATAAGCGCGCTCATAAAATTTTTGAGCAAGAGAATATTCACCTTCGAGCTGATAGATTTTTCCAATTAAATAATCAGCTTCCGGATAGACACTTCGATTTTTGAGCCATTCAAGAAGAGTATGAATATCATCATTAAAAAACTCATTTCCGTACAATTTTAAATATTTATCTAAAATTGAAAGAGCGTCTTTTTGTTCCCTTTCTTTTAAAACAGGCATAACTGCAGAAAATTCTTTTCCTGCCCTTCTTACCTGAACAGGAGAAATTGCGACATCAAGAATATTATATTCTGAGTCTGATTCTTCCTTGCGCAGGGAAAGTGCCTGATTTGCATATTTAAATGCTTCGCCGTAATTTTTTGAATCAAAACAAACCTGAGCCTGTTCAAGAATTCTCCAGGATTTTTCTGAATACGAAACAGCAAATATTTGAAAGCATAAAAAGAAAACAACGAAAAAAAGAGTCTTTTTTTGATTCATCAATGCACTTCTCCTAAAAAGAATTTAATTCCCTTTCAAAAGCTGCATCCGCATCCTTTTCATCAACAGTTGCTACTATAACACCTTTTTTAAAAAGAACAGCTTTTCCGCCTGCACCGGCAATTCCTAAATCTGCATGCTTGCCTTCTCCTGGTCCGTTTACAACACAGCCCATAACAGCAACAGTTATATCTTTTTTCATTGAAAGCAGTTTATTTTGCCATCTGTCCATAAAAGCATGAACATCAAAACCTAAACGTCCACAGCGGGGACAACTTACAAGTTTTACACCGCCTGCTCTTTTTCCACATTCACGTAAAATTTCAAGACCTGTAATTACTTCGTTTTCTGGAGAAGAAGAAAGACTTACGCGTATTGTGTTTCCGATTCCTTCATTTAATAAATGACTGAAAGCAAGTGTAGATTTTACAACACCTGTAATTAAAGGCCCTGCTTCTGTTACTCCGACATGAAGAGGAATTTCAAAACGGCTTGCAAAATCTTCGTTAGCATCAATTGTTTCCTGCACAGAACTTGCCTTCATGCTTACAACAAACTGGTCAAAATTCAACTCATCAAATACTGCAGACTCGCGGGCAGCGGTTTCACTCAAGGCAAGAGCACGAGACATCTGTCCCAAAGCAACCTTATCTGCAAGGTCATGCGGAAGAGAACCTGAATTAACACCGATTCTAATTGCAACTCCATTATCGCGACAGGCATTTACAACGGCTTCTACTCTATCTCTAGCACCAATATTGCCCGGATTTATACGGATTGCACCTACAGGACCTTCCAGGCATTTTAAAGCAAGTCTGTAGTCAAAATGAATATCAGCAACGAGTGGCATTGTTGAAGCTTTGCAAATTTCAATAAAACTTTCTGCACTTTCCATATCCGGAACTGCAAAACGAATAATATCGCAGCCTAATAATTTTAAACTGTTAATTTTTTTTACAATTTCAGAAATTTTTTCAGGATCATTTTTTACACCAACTATGCTTTCTTTCCACATAGTTTGAATTGTTACAGGAGAATCACCTCCAATTGAAAGGCGTTCTGTATTACCATTACCACCGATAAAAACTTTTTTTGTGGTTTTATATAACTGTTTCATAAAATTATTGTATAGCAAAAAAAAATAAAAAAAAAGACGGCCTTATGACCGTCTTTTGATGCCTTTAGCTAAAATTAGCCGAGAGCAACCATTGAGAATACCATTGCAAACAGGGCAACAGTTTCACAAAGACCTACAACCATGATGTACTGAGAAAAACCTTTTCCAGTTTCACCAAGAGCGTCTGAACCAGAAGCACCAGCTTTTCCCTGAGCAATAGCAGAAGCAGCCATTGCAATACCAGACATAAGACCAATTCCAAGTTTAAAACCAGGAGCTGCATCTGAACCCATCATTGTCTGCATAAGAAGGAAGCCGTAAATTGTCTGTGTCAAAGGTGCACCGGCAAATACAGTAAGAATAAACGGAGCTGGCTTGTTAGCCATATAACAACGTTTCCAGGCACCAATTGCAGCCTGTCCAGAAATCATGATACCAATAGCTGAACCAAGAGCAGCAATACCCATTACAATTGCACAACCAAACTGTCCTAAAAATTCCATAATATTTCTCCTTTTAATTTAGATTAGGATAATTTCTTATTTTTACCGTCTGTTTGTTCAGACGGATTTTTAAATTTTATTCACTGAACGGTTTATATTTAAATCCTGTCCAGCTCATTCCCAAGTGATTTGAGAATTCCAGAGTATTAAGACGAACTCCGTGAACTATAACCGAAAGAACATTCAAAACCATGTTCAAGCCGTGTCCAACAGTAAGAATCAAGATTGCAAATATAAACATTGCAAGATGACCAAGCATTGGACCTGCCATTTCGTTTACAGTCGCACTGATTGCACCACCAGCAAGAGCTACGGCCCAAAGACGAATGTAAGAAACAATATCTGAGAATACATTTACAACGCCTAAAAGAACCGAAACTATATTTTTACAACTTTCAAGAATACTCTTTGCGATACTTCCGTCGTAGTTTGCAAAAATAAAGCTGAGTGCAAAACCAAAGCCGATTGCACCGATTGCTAATGTTGGTACAGGCAGTTTATCAAACAGATAGTATGTTTCCGGAGAAATTCCAAGTGGGAATCTAACTCCGTCTACAACCATGCTCAACACAACGTAGTACATACCAACAAGCTGCAATAATGAACCGACTTCTCCAAGAAACTTTGGAGACCGTATATTTTTTGCAATTCCCTTTAAGTGGGCTATAGCAAGCTGAATTAAAGCCAGTGTAAAGCAGAAAATTTGAAGATTTTCTTTTACCCAGGCTTCGTTCGAAATTTCAGTTGCCACTCCATTTGCGTCATGCAAAACCATTCTTACGCCTTCTGTAGCAGAAGTAACATTAGATAATGCAGGAACCGACAAATGTTTGATTGCGTCCGGTAACTGTGCTGGTGTTAAACCAAACCAAGTACACGTTACCGCTCCCCAAACCATCGTCGCAAAGCCAAGCAAGGTTAGCAGGAAGACAAATGCAGGTGGAGTTTTCTTATTCTTAATTGAAGGAATCAGCATTAAAATTCCAATAAGAAGGAGAAGTCCGCCATAACCTCCGTCTCCAAAAATCATTCCAAAGAAGATTGTAAAGAACAAAAGGAACCAGTTTGAAATATCATATTCATTATAACCAGGCACAGTTCCTAAGAAGTCTGTAACCGGATAAATAAGACTAACAAACTTATTATTCTTAAGTTTTGTTGGAACAGCGTCGTCCGCTTCTGGATCACTTGCAGTAAATGCCCACTGATTTTCAACAGCGACGTTTTCAAGCTTTGAAAGATCTTCCGCAGGAACATAGCCTGTAAGCCATGCCAAACGAACTGAAGATTCTTTTGCATCTTCTGAACTTTCCAATCCCATTCCACTGTAAAGATTTTCAAGTTCAATATCTTTGCCAAAACAAGAAACAGCCTTATTCAATGACGGCAAATACTTTGCAGAATCATTTATCTGCCTGTCAATTTCGACAATCCGCTCTTCATTCTTTTTTACAATTTCGGCCATCTGCTGTGTTGAACATCTTGGTAAAACTACACGGTAAGCTTCCGGTGCAAGATTTTCCGGACGTTCATTAGCTTCAAGCTTATGGTCTGTAATTACAAAGAAACGGGCCTGCTCTTTATCTGCATTTACAAGCATTGTATCAACGCTTTCGTTAAGCGAATTGTATTTATTCGCTGGAATCTCAAACATTGATAGATAAACACCTTTTTCAGCAAGATAACCAAAATCCGCAGGATCTACATTTCCCCACTTAGATAAGCGTTCAAGTTCAATCTTATCAGATGCAATTTCTGCAAAAAGATTCTTTTTTTCTTCAGACAAACTGATAACAGTATCTGCAAGTTCAAAAGCCTCTTCCTGGGTTAAAGAACGAGGTTCTTCTCCCTTTTTTGTCTTTAAGTCAGAGAGTAAAGAAATCGCTAATTCAATTTTTGAATTTTTGCGCTTGATTGCATTAAGTTCTTCGCTTTCGCCCTTTACTTCTTCAACATGAACAACGCCTGTTTTTCTAAGTGTTTTTAATGCCTGTCGTCTTTCTTTTTCAAGAACAACAATGCTTATTTTTTTCATTGGGACTATCATTAGCAAGCCCCCTTATTTTCAGTATTTTCTAGTGTTGCAGTGTTTCGCTGAGAAATTTTCTTTTTTGAAATTTTCGAACGAACAACCGCACTTACCTGCTGGTCACCGAGATAAACTGAAATCTTTTTAATGTTAGCTTTTGCCTCTGGAATTTTTACCTTTTCAAAAAGGTTTACACGCTGAGAAGTCGTGCGCAATTCCTGAGAAAGCAGCCTGACCTGTTCATCGAGAACGCTGGCTTCAAGATCCAACGATAAAGCTTTTTCCATTCTGTCTGCAGCAAGATCAATCCAAAGAGGAGTTTCGTACAAATCGTAGTCTCCTCTTGAAAAATCTGCGCCTTCATAAATCGGAATCGTTACACCGGCAATATTGCCAGTGCCCTTCTTTATGTTACGGACTGTTACCATATCAGCTTTAAAGGCTTCTTCTTCACCAAATACTCCGATCCACACCTTGAATTCTTCTTCAAGCTGTTCACGGGCTTTGCGAACCTCTTTAGCCTTTATATCTATGGTTCTGATCTCAGATTGAAGCTGCTGTTTTTTGAGAGTAAGCGTAGGAAGATAACGCTGATACATCTTCAGCGCATCTTTCTGTGCCTTCTGCTCATTTTTAGTCAGCTTAATTTTTGCCATCAGTTTTTTTCTCCCAAATACCTGTTACTTACTAGGCCAGAATTCTGCAATTAACTCAGATTTGATACCTGTTTCATCTTTGTCAAAACATTCGGCAAGAATCTTCCAGCCCAAATCAAGTGCACTTTCCAAAGAAATATTTACGGACAAATCCATCATTTCTTTTTCAAAAAGTTCACCGTATTTTAAGAGTTTTTCATCCCATTTTGACATCATAAAGCCCATGGACTTTTTTTCGAGAGTGTCTTTATAAGATGAATACAAGCGAATCATGGCATCCATAAGAGCGCGATGATCTTTTCTTGTTTTGCCGTTTACATTCTGCTTTAAGCGCGAAAGAGAACCAAATGGCTCGATTCTTCCGCCTTTAAGGTAATACTGACCTTCTGTAATGTAACCTGTGTTATCTGGAACCGGATGCGTTACATCGTCACCAGGCATTGTAGTAACTGCAAGAATTGTTACAGAGCCACTTCCCTTAAAGTCAACGGCTTTTTCGTAGCGGGCAGCCAACTGTGAATACAAGTCACCAGGATAACCACGATTAGAAGGAACCTGTTCCTGTGTAATGGCAATTTCCTTCATTGAGTCGGCATAAGATGTCATATCTGTCAAAAGAACAAGAACATCTTTATTCTGCAATGCAAACTGTTCTGCAACGGCAAGCGACATGTCAGGAATTTTAATACATTCTACAGTCGGGTCTGCTGCTGTGTGGACAAACATTACAGTCTTGCTTAAAGCTCCGCCTTCCTCAAGAGTTTTCTTAAAATAAAGGAAGTCATCGTATTTAAGTCCCATTCCACCGAGAACAATTACATCTGCTTCAGCCTGCATGGCAATGCGAGCAAGCAACTGGTTGTAAGGTTCACCTGAAATAGAAAAGATTGGAAGTTTCTGAGAAACAACAAGCGTATTGAACATATCAATCATCGGGATGTTTGTTCTCATCATTCTTTCTGCAAGAATACGTTTTGAAGGGTTTACAGAAGGGCCACCAATTTCTGTCATGTTGTCAGTAAGGGCTGGTCCCTTGTCTCTCGGTTCACCAGAACCGTTAAAGATTCTTCCTAGCAGGTCATCACCAAAAGAAACACGCATATCGTGTCCCAAAAAGCGAATCTGATCTCCAGTTGAAACACCACGACCACCGGCAAAAACCTGCAAAGAAACGATGTCGCCATCGATTTTGTTTACTTCTGCAAGTGATTTTCCAAAACGTGTAGTAATTTCTGCAAGTTCGTTGTATTTTACGCCTTCAGCTTTTACTGTAATTACGGAACCAGTGATTGATTCAATTTTGCTATATACTTTGTTCATTTTTCACCGTCCTCCAATTAAGCTTTCAGCAAAGATTCGGCCTGAGCTGTAAGCGTACCATTTTTAGAAGCATAAAGACTGTCAATTTCGGCTTCTGTCTTCTTGAATGCTTCGCTGTTTTCTTCTGTGTAGTTCCAGTCAAGGAATTTCTGGCGAAGCTGGTTAAAATATGAACGAGCTTCATCTTTGTCTTTAAGTTCAAAATTTGAACCTAAAACCTTAATGATTTTATCCAGGTCATACTTCTGACGTTCAACAGTTGCGTTTGCATCAACTGCATCAAAAGAGTTCTGCTGGAAATAAACAGCATCGAGCATTTCTTCCTTAAGATAAACAAGGTAATCGTCAAGAGAAGTTCCTTCTTCACCGACAACCTTCATCATGGAAGCTACGTCAACACCTTTTTTCATGATGTCAAAACAGAAATTAACTTTATCTGCTGCAATTACACCATGATACTTAGACCATGACTGAATCGGGTCAATTGCAGGATATTTACGAGCATCAGAGCGCGCACGAGAAAGTCCATGGAAAGCACCAACAACTTTCAAAGTTGCCTGAGTTACAGGCTCTTCAAAGTTACCACCGGCTGGAGAAACTGTTCCACCGATTGTAACAGAACCAATAGTTCCATCCGGAAGGCGAACCTGGCCTGCACGTTCGTAGAATGCTGCAATGTAAGATTCCATGTAAGCAGGGAAAGCTTCTTCTCCCGGAATTTCCTCCAAACGACCAGACATTTCGCGCAAAGCCTGAGCCCAGCGGGAAGTTGAATCTGCAAGAAGGAGAACGTTCAAGCCCATCTGTCTGTAATATTCTGCCAATGTAACAGATGTATAAACAGAAGCTTCGCGGGAAGCAACCGGCATTGAAGAAGTATTACAAATGATGATTGTTCTTTCCATCAAAGATTTTCCAGTTTTTGGATCTTTGAGTTCTGGGAATTCTGTAAGGGTTTCTACAACTTCACCGGCACGTTCACCGCAGGCTGCAATAATTACAATGTCAACATCTGCATATTTTGAAGTTGTATGCTGTAAAACTGTCTTTCCGGCACCGAAAGGACCAGGAATACAGTAAGTTCCACCTTTTGCAACAGGGAAGAATGTATCAATCAAGCGAACTTTTGTAACCATTGTTTCTGTTGGTGCAAGGCGTTCTTCGTAGCAGTTAACTGCACGTTTTACAGGCCACTTGAACGAAAGTCCAATTTCTACATCGTTACCCTTTTCGTCAGTAAGAACTGCAATTTTATCGTCGAGAGTATATTCTCCAGCAGGTTTTATAGATTTTACTGTATAAGAACCAAGCAAATAGAATGGAACAAAAATCTTATGAGTAAACGGTCCCTCAGGAACTGTTCCTACATATTCACCTGCTTTTTTTATATCGCCAGGTTTTGCAACTGGGGTGAATGCCCATTTTTTTGTTCTGTCGAGAGGGTCAACATAAATTCCTCTTTCAAGGAACCAGCCAGCCTTTTCTGCAAGTAAAGGCAATGGATTTTGCAAACCGTCATAAACCTGTCCTAAAAGACCTGGTCCAAGTTCAGCAGAAAGAAGGTCGCCAGTAAATTCAACTTCGTCGCCTTTCTTAATGCCTTTTGTCATTTCGTAAACCTGAAGCTGAGCAACATTTCCGCGGATACGGATTACTTCACTCTTCAGGCTGGAATTTTCAACTTTTACATAGGCAACTTCGTTCATGGAAATGTTTCCGTCAAATTCTACAGAAACCATGTTTCCATTAACGCCGACTACCTTTCCTTTTGTATCCGTCATTATTTATCTCCCATATCTCCTTTGAGAATTGAATCATAAATTTTATGATAAGAAGCCATACCTTTTTCGGCATTGAACTTTTTCATTCGCAATGCAAGTTTTAGTTTTAATCCGTAAGAATATACGGCATCAACCGAAAACTCATCTGCAGGTCGAATGCTGTCCAATAGATTCAATCTGTATTGATTCAAAAACTGCTCTGCAGCAAGCGGACTGTCCATTCCAGTTGCCGTGCGTGCAGCCTGAACCACTTCGGGTGAAAGGCTCTCATTTTCAAGATTAAATTTTTTATTCATACGCAATGCACGAATCTGAGCCAAGGCAAGACGCAAATTTCGTTCATTTTCGTACCATTTATCCAAAAAAGCGGAATCAGTTGAACTTTTTGTTCTCGGAGGTTTTAGAGAAAGATTTTTTAACTGCTCCAGACTTTTTTTATCAAGAAAACGGGAACACAGATCATAAAAGTATTCTTCTGTAATTGGCAAAACTGATTTTTCATCAGTAACTGAGAAAGATGGAAGTTGTGCCAAAAGATAATACTGATTACTCACTTATTTAGCCGCCTCTTTCATCAATGCAGCAACTCTAGGATTTAAATATGCGCTGAATAAATCAGCAACAGCTTCTGCTGAATAATCATAGAATGCAGCACCGTCCTTTACACCAATTCTAAATCCGCTCGAAATTGAATTGTCGATTTTCAGTGTAAGACCTTCAGAAATTTCAGCCTTTAGAGCTGCCTTCACATTTGATTCAACTTCTTTTAACTCTTTTTCGTTCAAAAGAACAGAAACATCTTCTGCAGAAGTGTTTTTTACCCATTCTTTTACAACTTCTGGAATAAGTTTTGAAAGCGTATCTTTGGAATAAGAAGATGCAACTTCGTTTCCGATAAGCTTAGAAACTTCTTTTGTAATGCTGTCTCTGAAAGAAAGTAAAATGTTTCTTCCAGCCTGCTTAATAGCGTCTTCGCTTGCTTTTTCCAAGCGGGCATTTTCTTCTTTAGTCTGCTTAAGAATTTTTTCTGCTTCTTCTTTTGCATTAAGAATAATCTTATCAGCCTCTTTTTGAGCCTGAGTAATTTTTTCAGAAGCAGAATTTTCAGCAGCGGCAACGCCATCTTTTTTGATCCTGTCGATCAGTTCTTCAACGTGGGTGTCCATGCTATCCTCTCTTTATCTTTATTTTTTTTAGTTTTCTAAAACTAGTCATTTATGAATATAACATCAATCTATTATTTGCGTTAAATAATATTCCGTTAAGAAAGTAAAGGCTTTGACTTTTTTTATTCACCTTTTATCAAACGTCCATATCAAGCGAAAATTGAACTTCCGTCGTTGTTAAATTCAGTTCTCGTGCAATCATTTCTATTGTATAACCTTTATCCGAAAGCTCTTTTATCTGCTGATTTATTGTTTTTTTGGGTTTTATAGGTTCGTCTGCAAAATGAACATTTCCTCCAATCTTTGGAATTGCAGCAAAGCCATTTCCCTGAGTATCAACAGAAAATTTTGTTCCGCTTGGAGAATTTACAAAGGGTTCTTCTGTCTGCTGTTCAAAAAGTTCCTGCTGACCTCCGTTTAATGCTATCTGCCCTTCTTTTGTGATTGAATATGAATTAGAAGAAAATAATCCGTCAGAAATATTACTAAAAGACTTTGTGTCAGAATGTTTTTTAGGTTCTTCCTTTTTTACAGAAGAAGAAAAATCGCCACTTTTTTTGTTTTTAGAAGAAATCACTGCCTGATATTGAGAAACTTTAGACTGGCGTTCCAGTTCTGTTTTTGCAACAAGAATGTGTCTTTCCGCTTCTGCAGAGGCAGCCTTTATTTCCTGCAATCGTGCATCAATAATTGTCATGTCCCGTTCAGTTGCACGATTTAAATCACGAATTATGTTATCAACTTCTGTTTTTGTATTTTGAATAATTTTGTCAGTTGAAAAAAATCTGTTGAATTTTCTTAAGAAAAAAAGCCATAAAACAAGATTAAGACAACAAAGTAAAAAAGCTAAAATTGCAATTCCAACGCCTTCCATGGCTACCTCGAAATATCAATATTTTGTCCTAGAAAAGATTCTCTGATTTCTGTCATTTTGACAGGTTCGTCATTTTTGTCCGGCTGTTTTTTATTTTTGTGCTGAAAACTGCCAGAACCATTTCCATTTGAATCATCTTTTACAACAGCAACTTTCGCTTCGGAATCAGCAGTTTTATGAACCTGGGCAGACTGTTCCTGATTTTGCCGGATTAAAGCATTTTCCTGCATTGCCTGAGTTAACTGAGCGCCCTGCTGCTGATGAGCAACATTTTTTGCAACATTGTTCAGTTGAGAATAAATTGTAGATAAATCAATCGGAGCTATAGCCATCTGGACCTTTTATATCATCAAAATTTGGTTGTTCATATTTGCCTCGGCGGACAAAACCTTCTTCATAATAGAAAGTAACGCTTTTTACATTTGCACGAACTTCGTCTTTTTCGTCACGAACAAAAATTTTTACACCCTGATAAACAGTTCCTGAAGCATATACTTTTCCAATATTTTTTAGTTCCCTTAAATGTGATTGAATGCTTTCTATTTCTTTATTGAATTCGTCGTTTTCGTGCTTTAATTCATTTTTTCTAAAATTAAAACGCTTTAGGCTTTCTTCTTTTTCTTTTGGAAGCGTTTTTCTTACTTTTTTAGTGTTTTCGAGAGTCTGAATATTTAATTCAAGTTCTTCAAGTTCTTTTAAATTATTATTCTGCATTTCAAGCAGTTCCGAAAGTCGCTGTTTTGCTCTCGGATCAATTCCAACTTCAAGAACAGTTTCCGTTCCACCACCGGCAGAACCGATATTTTTTGCGAGAATTGTTTCCGTTGCAAAAAGATGTCCACCGGTTATCTGAGCGCGCTTTCCCTGAAGAATAATTCTGTGCTGAGCCAAAACCTCGCTGTTCATAATTGAATCTTGAACAATTACGTTTTCTTCAACTTCAACTTTTGAATTCTGAATGAATTTAGCCCAAAGAGAACCGCCACACTTTATCTGACACTCATCGCGTCCTACAATTCCGTGATTTACAATAATATCGCCGTCACTTTCGAGGTGACTTGCACCAACAGCACCGTTAACTTCAATATTGCCACTTGCCTTTATATCATAACCGTCTTCAACATTTCCATTTACAACTACAGTTCCAAGGAATGTAATGTTTCCAGACTTAATGTTTACTCCATCAACTTCCATTATTGGTTCAACATTGATTTTATTATTCAACAACAGAACCTGACCGTTACAAGCAGCCAAAATTGTTCTTCCGTCAGAATCAAGCACAACGTTTTTTCCAAGTGGAAGATTTACATCTTTGCCGTTTTTTGCTTCAAGATAACGACCGTAAAGTGTTTTTCCAGATTTTCCTCTTTCTGCAAGCATTTTTTGTGCAAGAGGCTGCCCTTCTACAACATTTTGAATTAAATTCAATTCCTTAAAATTAACCTGTCCGTTTGCAGCTTCTTTTGCCCTGATTTTTGAACGATCCGTTTCAAAGTTATATGCAATATACGCATCTCGACCATCAACAGGAAGAATTGCCTGAGCCACAAGAACAGGAACATTGTAAACAGGTTTATCAACCAGTTCATCAATTTTGTCGGTTAAAATTCCTGCAACAACTCCATAATTCATTAAAGCGTTTTCGATTCTTTCTCTAGTTATATCGGCTCCACCCAAAGCCGGCGGTGTAATTGTACAGGTTGCCTTTAATTCATCTTTTGTAATATCAATAACAAAAATTGCGTCTCCTGCCGGATTTCTTGAATAATGTCCGACAGGCTCGTAAGTTCCATTTGTACCAGACTGCGCAAGCTTTTTTATTTTTGCCTCGTCAAAATCATTTGTATCAGGGCGTTTTACATCATTTATTATGTCAGAAAAATTAACGGCCTTACCGTCCCCAACAGGAAGAACAACTTTTAAGCAAATCTTGTCATCAAAATGGTGAATATAAAATTCACCATCGCGATCGATATTTTCTATTTCCTCAGAACTGTCCATAAGACCAGAAATATGCAGTTCCTTGATTTTTGAACTTTTGGCAACAGATTCTGCATTCTGATAAACAACGATTGACCACGGTTTACGGGCAATTCCCAAAAAGCCTTCAAAACCTTTTTCTTTTACTTCGTATTCGAGATTAGAAACTTTTGTATTTAATTGAACTGCGGCATCCGCCAGTGCTTCGTCAAGAGTATCAGCATGAACATTTACACTCTTTATTCCCTGATCCGTTTTCTGCAACTCGGCCATGTCTTTTCGGATTTTTTCAAGCGTAACCATAGGAGAATGCCTTTTTGTTTTATTAAATAATTCCCTTACGGAAATTTGTTAATTTTGCGCGAAGCCTTAAATTAGCCTTTGTGTGAAGCTGAGAAATTCTCGATTCACTTACTTCCAAAACCTGACCAATTTCTTTAAATGTCAAATCTTCGTGGTAATAAAGAACAATTACCATTTTTTCTTTTTCCGGAAGTTCATTGATTGCCTGTATTATTACTTTTCGAATTTCTTCACGCTCAACCTGGACATCTGGATTTAAACTTGCAGGAGCTTCGATTGTATCCCCAACTAAAAGATTGTCGCTTTCATCACCAGAACTCCAAACATCGTTTAAGGAAATTATGCTGGAAGCACTAACCTTCATTATTGTCTGATGATATTCTGCTTCTGAAAGATTGAGTTTTTGTGCAATCTCGGCGTCTGTAGCTGTGCGACCAAGTTTTGATTCAAGTTCGCTGATTGTATCTTCGATTTCGCGGGATTTTTGTCTTACAGAACGAGGAACCCAGTCAAGCTGGCGCATTTCGTCAAAAATAGCACCACGGATTCTAGTAACTGCATAAGTTTTAAATTTTACACCTTTTACAGGATCATAGCGGTTTATTGCATCTAAAAGACCAAACTGTCCGAAACCTACAAGATCGTCAAATTCCATACTTGCAGGAAGTCCAACAGAAATTTTTCCGGCAACGTATTTTACCAAAGGCATATACTGACGAACAAGTTTATCACGCAGATGAGGTGACTTTGTTTTTTTAAACTCTTCCCAGAGTTTGTCTTCGTCTTCGTTGTTAATTACCAAAGTCTGTTCAGTATCCATGCTCATTCTCTCTAATTCTCATCTCTTTTTAATGCAGTACGTATTGCCTGAGCAATCAGGCTGGCATTTGCTGAATTTGCCTGCGTACCATCCGGAAAAACAGAACTTTTCGAGTTAGTTTCTCCGGAAGTTGCAAAATCACTGTCGCCTATTATATCACTATTTGAATTATTTTTCACACTGTCAGATATATCTTCTATATCAGGCAATTCATCTATATTATCAATGGCAGTACCATCTGCAAAAGAATTTACTTTATTAGAACTGTCTCCCTTATTTGAAGGAATTTCCTGACGCTGAACTTCTGCTTTATCCTGCCCGCTAGTGTGCATCTGTGCGAGATTTACAGGCTCAAAAGTAGTTTTTTCTGAATCAGTCTTTATCTGAGGTTCTTCAGCATTTTTAAGAACTTCCCCTTCGCTAGTAAAAGGAGTTGAATTCTCTTTTGTTACAGAACCTGCAATTTCGTCATTCTGAAAAGTTTCTTTATTATTTTCAACAAAGAATTTTGGAGCTGTATCGTCATCTTCAAAATTATCATCACCAACTACAATGTTTACATTTTCGCCAGTTTTTTGAATTTTTGAATTTGAAGACTCTGCCGAATTTTCGCCAGAAACAGCTTCATCAGTCAGAAATTTATTAAAAAGGAAGGAAATGCCTATAGACAGAACACAGAAGATTACTGCAAAAAGAAAAGACCTTAATAAAATAATTAAAAAGGCATTTTTTGAAATTATCCCCGTAAGAAATGACAAAACGAAACCACATGCGGCAAAGCCACCAATGGCTTTTTGATTCATCATATCTTCCTCCCATAAAAACTCCGCCTTTGCGGAGCACCCTTGTAAAAGATTAAGGTAAAAAAGCCGTAAGGTCAAGAATTAGACTTTTCCGCCATTTTTAATACCTTAATTCCTTTTAATAAAAATCGGATTCTATTTTTTACGTAAAAATTTCTTTAAGAATGTTGAAACGCCTTCGCTAGAAGACATATCCGTTTTTTCGATGCGACCAACAATGTGTTTTATACACTGAGCCGGTTTTGAAGTCGGATTTACAACCATAAAAGGTTTTTGTCTGATAACAGAAGCCGAAACTACAGAGTCATCATAAACAAAACCAATGTAGTCAACTTTATAATTCAAAAATTGTCCAACAATCGTAATGATTCTGTCAGAAATTTTCTTTCCTTCTTCTGCAGAGTGAACGCGATTAACCAAAAGTTTTATATTGATGTTTCTGTCGTTCAATTCTGTTGTAATGATTTTTATCATTCCGTAAGCGTCTGTAATTGCAGTAGGTTCTGGAGTTGTAACAACATAAACTTCGTCGGCAGCAGCTACAAATTGAAGTACATTATTTGCAATTCCAGCTCCGGTATCAATAATAATGATATCTGCGTTTCCAAGCTGAGAAAATTGTTTTGCAAAATAATCAAGTTCTTCAACCGAAAGATTTGCAATTTTTGAAAAACCATTTGCTCCGGCAATAAATTTAATTCCAACTTCCGTATCAAGAATTATTTCTGACATTGTTTTTTGTCTGTTAATAACCTGCATTAAATTATATTGAGGAACTACATTCAACAAAACGTTGACATTTGCCATACCAAGGTCGCCGTCAATTAAAATTACTTTTTTTCCAAGCTGAGCGTAGGCAATTGCCATATTTACAGCCATGTTAGTTTTTCCAACACCGCCTTTTCCACTTGTAATTGCAATTATTCTTGTTTTATGTTCATTTTGTTTTTCTGTTTTTTCGGATTTTTCAGCGGGTGAATCAAAATTTCCCATCAATTCCCGCAATTCCTGTGCCTGCTCTTCCATAATTATTCATCCTCCGGAAACATATCCTCAATATGCAGTTTATCTAGCTTAAAATCAACTAAATTAAACAAAAACTCTCTTACACTTGCCCGCTTAAAATCACGGGGAACTTTTTGTCCGTCCGTAATAAAAGCAACAGCCTTATTATGTTCTTTCAAAACACTCAAAACATTTCCATAAGTTGTTGTTTCGTCGCATTTTGTAATAATTACTGAATTGATATTAAACATTGAAAAATTTTCAATTATTTTTGTTAAATCACGGGCTTTTGTCGAAGCTGCCACAACAAGGTAAGTTTCCATAGAAACTCCGGCAACATTCAATATTTTCCGCATTTTTGCAATATTGTCATAATCTTTCTGACTGAATCCCGCGGTATCAATAAAAATATAATCAGCACTATCCCTGCAATCCTGAATAATATTTGTTAAATCTTCAGAATTTTCAGCCTTATCAACCCGAACATTCATCATTTCGCCAAATTTTCTAAGTTGAACTTCCGCACCAACGCGAGTGTAGTCAATCGTAATAAGGCGAACAACAGGACAAGGGCTTCCGTTCTTTTTTGCATCAAGAATCGTTTTTGCAGCCATTTTACTGATCGTAGTTGTTTTTCCTAATCCCGTCGGACCAACAAGAACTATAACCTGAGGACTTTTTCTGTAAATTACAGGAGCGATTTTTATTGACTGTCCAATCCAGTCTACAACAGTCATTTGAACAAGGTCAAAATCATCAAGATCTTTTAACGGAAACTCATCGACAAGTCTTGCCGTAATTGAATCTATAAAAGAACTTGAAAATTCATTCTGCTCCAAAAGTTTTTCAATTTTTGCAATGGAAGGATGTCTTTGCCCGGAATTTGAATTTTTTAATTCTTCAATCTGAGTATTCATCTTAGAAAGCATGTCAGTTAATTCTGAATACTGCTTTGAAGCTACTTTTGAATAATCAACTCCCACACTTTTTAATATATTTTCGCGTGCCTGAGCCAGAGTTTCACTAGCTTCTTTTTGTCTGTCCTTTACAATATACCAGACCTTTACGATATTCTTCTGAAAAAGACCAAGAAATCCTCCCTGAAGAATCGTCTTTGTATCCATTATTTTGTAATTGCTTCCGTATTCATTCCAAAGCTGCTGTTTTATTTCTTCAATTGATTTGCCGGTAATCGTAAAAGTCGTCGGCACGAATTCACTACTATTCACTTATTTCTCCCAATATTTCAAGATTAATTGAATTTCCTGCTGCAACAACTTCATTCAACGAAAGTACAACAGTACCAGGCATTTCCCTTTCTATTGCGCTATGGAAAAGCTGTCTTACTTCCGGCGTAGGACACAAAACAACCGGCAGAATATTTCTGTCTCTAAGGGCAACAATACTAGAACTGACAGCATTTCTAAAATTTCTTGAATCAACAGGGTCAAACGCAAGTAAAGGTGCAGAACCGTCATTTTGTGTAACCGTGTGTTCAATAATTTTTTGAGCCCATCCCTGACTCAACTGAATTACGCTCAATTTTCTGTTTTCATCATTTGGATCTACATACTGCAAACAAATCTGCAATCCCAGCGCTTCGCGCACTTTTTCGATCAAAATAAACGGCGTATGCGGCATATTTCCGTAATTTGCAAGAGTTTCGAGAATAATGACAATATTTCTGATCGAAACCTGTTCGCGTAAAAGCCCTTGCAATATTTTTTCAATTTCGCCATAAGTATATTTGTACGTATTCATAACTTCATCAACAACAACAGGATTTGTTTCCTTTATCTTATTGATGATTGCACTTACTTCCTGACGACTCAAAATTTCTGCAGCATGAGAGCGGATAATTTCTGTCATGTGGGTTGCAATAATCGTCGGAGGATCAATTACAGAATAACCGTTCTTTTCTGCTTCCAGGCGCTTGTCTTCGCTTACCCAGATTGCAGGCACTCCAAAAGCAGGGTCCCTTGTCGGTTCGCCTGGCATTTCTTCAATAACGCTTCCTGTATTTAAGCACATATAATAGCCGATTTTTAACTTAGACCGACCGGCTTCTATTCCACGGATTTTAAAACTGTATTCCTGAGGGTCAATCTGCAGATTATCAATAATTCTGATTCTAGGAACAACAAGCCCTAAATCAATTGCAGCTTCTCGGCGGATTCTTGTAATGCGTTCAAGAAGCTCCGCTCCCTTTTCTTTATTTACAAGATCAAGAAGGGCAACTCCAAGTTCAAGACAAAGAGGATCAAGAGGAACTACAGGACTCGTTTCTTCTGCATTTTGAGAAGACTGAGCCTTTGATTTTGCAGTAGCTTCTTCTTCTAACTTTTTTGCAAAAGACTGTTTTTCTTTTTGTGTCATTCGAAGGCCGACATAAAAAAGCGCGCCCCCTATTCCCAAAAGAGCGAGAACAAGAGAAAACGAAGTATGAAAAATAATAGCCATACCAGCTAAGATTAAGCCGGAAAAAATATATACATAACCGCTGACGTTGAATTGTTTTTTTATTTCTTCGCCAAGAACTTCATCTGAGTTGCTTCCTGTAATAAGGATACCTGTTGCAACAGACAAAAGGAGAGAAGGAACCTGACTTAAAAGACCGTCACCAATTGTAAGCTGAGGAAAAGTATTTATTGCCAAACTCCAGCTCATTCCTCTTTTAATCATTGCGTAAAGAATTCCGCCGACAAGATTGATTGCCGTAATAAAAATTCCTGCCTTAACGTTTCCACTTACAAATTTGGAAGAACCGTCCATTGCAGAATAAAAGTCACTTTCTCGCTGAATATCTGCTTTTTTTTGTCTTGCCTGTTCATCAGTAATTGAGCCTGAATTTAATTCAGAATCAACGGCAAACATTTTTGAGTTCATCGAGTCCAATGCAAAGCGTGCAGCAACTTCAGAAACACGTCCTGCACCTTTTGTGATTACGAAAACCTGAATAATTATTAAGATTACAAAAATTATAAAACCAATTACAGGTTCACCTTTTGCAACAACATTTGCAAAAGATTTAATCATTTGTCCTTCAAAACGATCAAAACCAACATAACCGTTTACGAGAATAAACCTGGTAGAACAAACGTTTAATGCAAGTCCAAAAATCGTAGAAAAAAGAATTACACGAGGAAAAGACGAAAGTTTAGAAGCTTTTGGTGTATATAAAACGACTAAAAAAATGATGAGAGCAACAGCAACGTTTGCAATCATCAAAAAATCGAGAATTGCACCGGGAACAGGTACGAGAAGCATCAGTACCATAAGAACGCCGACTAATGCAATAAAATGATTTGAAATTTTCAGCGTCGATAACGACCTTGCAAAACGGTTAGCCACCCCCACCCCCTGGTTGACTCACTACTTTTTTCTATTGAGATAATCTATTTGTGCGTAAACGATAGAAATCGCTCGAATATATTCGTCAGGTATTGTATCACCAACTTCAACATTTGAATAGAGAGCACGGGTAAGAGGAACATTTTCAACTCGTGGAATTCCATATTCATCGGCTAAATCACGGATTCGTTTTGCCATTAAATCCGCACCCTTGGCATTTACAACAGGACGATCAGCTGTAGTCGCATCATACTTTAATGCAACTGAATAATGCGTAGGGTTTGTAACGACAACATCACTTTCGGAAACTGCTTTTGGTAGATTCTGGCTTAAAAGTTCCCGCTGAGCCTGCTGCAACTTTCCTTTTACTTCTGGATCTCCTTCCTGCTCCTTAAACTCAGTCTTAACTTCCTGCTTTGTCATTTTCATGCTTTCAATAAACTGCTTTCTCTGAACAAAATAGTCAGCAATGGAAATCGCAAGAAACAAAATTGCACATATTACAAGAATCTGAGTTGCACAATTTCCGACAAAACCTGCAGCACTGCGGATTGAAGAAGTATTCAACAAAAAAAGAAGTTTTTGAATATTTGACCTTATTACCATAAAGGCAATAAAAACAACGGCAGCAACTTTTAAGAGAGATTTTATAACATTAAATCCACCTTCAAACGAAAAAATCGTCTTTTTAAGGTATTGCCCGATTTTTGGAACTATATTCGAAAACTTAAATTCAATTGGCTTAGTTGAAAAAATAAATCCGCGGTTTTGAATAATGTTTCCCGCAATTCCAGCAACAATTCCTCCTCCTGCTAAAGGAAGAACCATTTTTGCAAGGTTTGTAAGAAAAAATAAAAAGAATTGCCATGAATATATTTTTGCATCTGCACATTTTGTAAAAAAATAAACAAGAATCTGCTCGCACCATCTTAAGTAATAAGGAGAAGCAATAACCAAAATTAAAACACAGACAAGCATTACAAGCGAACTGTTTAATTCCTGGCTTTTTGCAACCCGACCTTCTTCGCGAGCTTTCTGGAGTTTTAATTCCGAAGGTTCTTCTGTGCGCCCTTCATCTTCTGCAGCAAACCACTGAAGGTCAATCTGCTCAAAATTCAATTTTTATGCACCTCCACCAGTCCTAAAAGAAGTAAAAAGTTCCTGCAAACTCAAAAATCCCTGATAAAACGAATTTATAAAATAATCACAGAGATTTCCCATAATTGCCCAGATTATAAAAAACGAAAGCAAAATCATAACAGGGAAACCTTCCGACAAAAGATTCATCTGTGGGGCTGCTTTTCCAAGGATTCCTGTAGTAATCGAAACAAGAAGAAGAGTCGCCATTATCGGAAGCGCAATTACAAAGGCATCGGCAAACAGTTTTGTCAAAGACGAAATTAAAAATTTTACAATTTCATTGCGGCCGGCTGCCATTACAAGACTAAAGGAATTCAACGTTTCAAAACTCGAAACCAGGGCACTTCCAAAAACTCTCTGTCCCCAGTGGCTCTGCAAAAAAATCAGCATTGCAATCAGATTAAAAAACTGTCCCATTAAAGGATTTTCAACCTGGCTTAAGGCGTCGTAAACTTCAGAAGCAGAAAACCCCATCTGAAAAGCAAAAAACTGGCCCGCCGTACTAAAAGCATTAAAAATAATGCTTACAAAAAAGCCCATAATAACGCCGATCATAGCTTCGCCGGCTAAAATTAAAATGTATTCAAGCGAAAAAGAACCGTCATGAGAAATATACGGAAGATACATTTCCTGGTTTACATGCGGAAAAATCAAATACGCCATATAACCTGTCAATGCAATTTTTGCAATACGCGAAATAGTCCGCATCGAAAAAAGAGGCATTGTCATTATTAAAGCAAAGCAACGCGCACAAACGAGAAGATAAAACGGAGCTAGCAGGACAATTCTTTCAAGCATTCACTCTTTCTCACTTTGCGAGAGACGGAATCATGCTAAAAAGATTCAGCGTATATCCTCTCAGACTTGCAAACATCCAGCCGCCAAGCAAGGCAAGAACAGCAAGAATAACAAGCATCTTTGGAAGAAAAGTAAGCGTCTGTTCCTGGATCGAAGTCGTTGCCTGAAAAATTGCAACGATTAAACCAATAATCAGGGCAGCTCCAAGAACAGGAGCAGCCATTAAAAATACCTGCCAGACAGCACCACGAACAAGAGTAACCAGATAACCAATAGACATTTAATTCTCCTAATGCTGCAAAACAGAAATAAACAACTGCTGCGTTAAAAGCCCCCAGCCGTCAACCAAAACAAAGAGCATCAATTTAAAAGGCATAGAAATCTGTACCGGCGGAAGCATCATCATACCCATACTCATAAGAATACTGGCAACAACCATATCAATTACGATAAACGGAATATAAAGAATTATTCCAATCTTAAAAGCAACCGTAAGTTCATGAAGAATATACGATGGAATCATCACATACATAGGAACATCGTCAAGAGTGCGGAGATTTTCAATTTTTGCCATTTTAGAAAAAGTCTGAATATAACTTGGATCCTTGTACATCTGCGAATACATAAATGTTTTTAACGGTTTTTCAGCCTGCTCATAAGCCTGCTCAATCGTCAGCTGACCGTCGCTCAAAGGCTTAAACGAAGATGAATAAATCTGCTGAAAAGTCGGCCACATTACAAAAATCGTCATAAACAAAGCAATTCCATTTAAGACCGAAGTTGGCGGAACCTGCTGCAACGAAAGGGCACGTTTTATAAAGTCAAGAACAATCGAAAACCTCAAGAAACAGGTCATCAAGATTAAAATACTCGGCGCAAGCGAAAAAATTGTCAGCAGTAAAAGAAGCTGCAGGCTAAAAGCCATCTGCGTACCAGTTCTCGGCTGAGTAATATTTATGTCAATATTCGGAATCGTAAGGTTACGCACATTAGAGTTCATCTGCGTTGTTCCCTGTGTAGAACCATTCGGAAAATTCTGATTCTGTGAACTTTGAGAAGAAACCGGAAAAACAGTCGAACAAAAAATAACAGAACAAACAAAAAGCCTTACAAGCCATTTTTTCTTAAAATAAAGCATCGTATTTTTTATTTTTTCTTTCATTGCAAAGTTTCTCCATTTTTGGCGGGGCCATTTTTGCCTTAAAAGGCAAAAACCGGGTGTTCCAGGGTTCCGCGCCTCGCGCTTCAATGCTACGCATCGCCTGCAGCGCCCTTCCACCCCCTTGTCCGTTTTTTTAAATTCACTTTAAAAAATCAAATTTCTCTCTCTGCTCCTTTATTTTTTCAGCAGAGTTTTCAATATTTTCTTCAAAAAGATTTTCTTCACCTTCTTTACTTGAGCCAGGCATAAAAATATCAAGTATTTCCCTAAAAGATCGGGGTTTAGAAACATTGTCATTTTTGTCTGCATAAAGATTCATTGCATTTACAAGTTCTTTATCATCAACTTTTCCAAGCAGACTGATATTTTCATCACTTACACCGATTAAAAAGGCGCTATCCTGCAAGGTTATGATTTGAACGGATTTTCCAGGACTTAAAGTAAGCTGACTAACCTTGCGCAAAAAAGGATCATTATCATTACCGGTTTTCATCGTTTTTTTCATTAAATAAAAAATCAGCCAGGCAATTGCAACCACAACAGCAAGCGCAAAAATCATTTTTATAAAAAGCCAGATTGCAGAAGGCTCTTTGGCATTGTTTTCAGACATTGTAGCCTGTCCACTTCCAAGCATAATTTGAGAAGGATCTGAGTTTATGTTAAAAGATTGTGTCTGTGTGGCAGAAGCATTTTCTACCACAGAAGAATTATTTTGGTCAGAAGCAAAACAAAAACTTCCCCAAAACAAAAGGCAGACTGCAAAAAAAACAGTCTTAAAATAATTTTTTTTCATTTCCCCACCCGTGCTTATTTAAAAATTAAATTCTAACTTTTAAATAAAATAAAGCGCTGACAATAAATCAGCGCCTCATTTTCCTTAGTGCAGTTCAGAAACTCTTTCCATTGGCGAAAGAATTTCTGTAACACGAACACCAAAGTTTTCATCGATTACAACAACTTCACCTTTTGCAATCGGTTTATGGTTTACCAGAATGTCAACAGGTTCACCGGCAAGTTTATCAAGCTCAATAATCGTACCTTCACCCATTCCAAGAATTTCCTTAATCTGTTTTTTTGTGCGTCCAAGTTCTACGGTCATTTCCATGAAAACGTCCATGATAAGACCGATGTTTCCCTGCTCCGCCGAATTATTTCCGCCCATCAGATTCGGGAACTGTATTGACTGCACATTAGGAGGATTCATTCCCATAACAGGGCTAGACATTGCCGGCTGCTGCATCTGCATTCCCATTCCAGCCATTCCGCCCATCATTGGTTGCTGCATCTGGGCTCCCATATTTGGCACTCCACCCATCATTGGCTGCTGCATCTGAGCACCCATATTCGGCATTGCTCCAGCATTCATCTGAGGCTGAGCTCCACCCATAAGGCTGGAAAGATCGCTGGAATTTAATGCAGAATCCTGAGAAGAAGAACTGCCACCAAGAGCGTTAACAATTCCTTTTGCAACATCGCCAGAAACAGCTTCAAACAACTGATAATTCTGACCATCGAGAGTATATGTATAAGTAAAAAGACAGAATTTTCCCTGCGGAATACGAACCATTGCCTTAGGCACATTTACAGCTTCCGGAGGATTTGTAGCAAGCCCTGGAAGTTTTCCACCGCTGCTCAAATCTGTAATTTCAGTTCCAGAATGATTTGAAACAACTTCAGAAATAACAGACAAAGCCATGTCATCAAGTTCAGCCTGTTCTTCCTTATTTATTAAGCCTGTCAATTTCTGCGCAAATTCCGTTGAAAGAATAAAAAGATGATCTCCTTTTAGACCTGCCGAAAAGTCTGCCATAACAGCGACAACCATTTCCGGAAGCTTTGCAAGAAGCTGATCGCGTTCCAAAGTTTCAACAACTGGAGAAGCTAAAGTAAACTGCGAACCTGTCATTGAATTGATTTTTGACACAAGTTCGTCTTTTATGTTGTCAGCAAATCTTTCAAGAACGGAAGTATCAACGCTCAAAGAAGAGGAAGAAACTCCACCTGTAAGCCCTCCCATGTCAACGCCCGACAACAATGCGTCAATTTCGTCCTGAGAAATAGCACCATCACTCATAAGTTTCGTCTCCTTCTACGGATAATTCTTCAAAATCTTCTGTATTGCTGTCTTCAATCTTGCCGATTACCTGAACAGCCATTTTTTTACCGACAACACCCGGCTGACAGTAAAATTTTTTCTTATTGCCTACACTCAGCGAAAGCGGATCTCCTACTCTTACGGTAGAAAGACGGACAACGTCTCCAACCCTTAAAGCAAGAACGTCGCGAATCGGCATATTTATTGTTCCAATTTCTGCAACAACATCCATATCAACATCAGAAAGTTTTTCTTTTAATGTTCCAAGATACTGTGTTGTTGAACTGCGTCTTACAGAACTAAACCAGAACTGCGAAGACAATTTTGAAATAATCGGTTCAATTGTAAGGTAAGGAATACAAAAATTCATCATTCCTTCTTCTTCACCGACCTTCGTTTCCAAAGTTACAAGAACAACCATTTCGGAAGGTGGAACAATCTGCGCAAACTGAGGATTCGTTTCAATCTGACCTAAGCGCGGGCGCAAATCAATTACCTGAGTCCAGGCTTCGCGCATATTTGCAAGAATACGCACGATAATGCCTTCCATAACGGACTGTTCAATATCTGTTAAATCGCGGCTTACCTTTGCTCCCTGCCCTGTTCCACCAAAAAGGCGGTCAATCATACTGAACGTAATTGCAGGATCTATTTCAAGAACAGCATTTCCTTTTAAAGGGTCCATATTGATTACGGCAAGCGTTGTTGGCGTTGGAATAGAACGGATAAATTCCTCATAAGTCAACTGATCAACGGAAGCAACATGAACATGAACAAGTGAACGCAACTGTGCAGACAACGAAGTCGTTGTAAGACGAGCAAAGGTTTCGTGCATAATGGAAACAGTACGAATCTGTTCCTTAGAAAACTTGTCAGGTCGCTTAAAATCGTAAATTTTGATTTTGCGGGTATCATTTACCGGCTTAAAATCTGTATCTTCAGTATCGCCGGAGCTAATCGCCTGCAAAAGCTGGTCAATTTCTTCCTGTGACAGAACCTCGTTCATGCCTAATCCACCTTACAAAAATCGTTTTTCTATTGCTGAATAACATCCAGAGTCAAAAAACGAACGTCTTTTATCTTAGAACTACTCAAAATTGAATCATTTATCGCATTACGAATTTCAATTCGAAGCGCTTCTTCATTCTGTGGTTTTAATTCTTCCGCAGACTTTTGAGTAAAATATCTTCTCAAAAAATCTTTTAATTCAACTGTGCGCTGTGTAATTTCGGTAGAAGTAGCTTTGTCTTCTTTTTTGTAGCCAAGAACAACATCAACAATTACAGACGAAGGGTTTACATCGCTTGTTTTTGTACGAATCTGTCCGAGAGAATTGTACCAGTCCAAAATCTCTTTAGTAGCTGTGTACTCTTCTGTTCCAAACGAAACACTAGCCGAAGCCTGATTACCACCTGCGACCTTCATGGTAATTATAACAACTGTTACAACAAGAATAAGCGCAACAAGCCCTATAGCAATCCACTTTAAAAGCATTGGCAACAATCCGCCGATTCCTTTTTTCTTTGAAGAACCGCCTAAGTCGTCAACACCAGAGCCTGTATCATCATTTAAATCTAAATCATTATCATCAGCCATTTTTTTTCTCCTAAGCCTAAAAAAAGGCTTTTTAAATGGATATCTAAAAAGTTTTTCGTTACTATTTCACTTTGACCCGATACTCTAAATGCATACATTACAAACATTTATAGATTTTCAGTGTCAAATACAGAAATTACATTTAAAACTTTTTAATCCACCCCCTTCTAATATAAATATCGGAACAACACAAATATTACTTAAAAAATAATACTAAAAATGCCCGTCGTCCAAAATTATAATATCAACACGCCGGTTATAAGCCTGCCCTTCTTTTGTATCATTTGAAAAAACAGGACGGGTATCGGCATAACCTGCAATAGAAAACTTTTTTTCGTCAACACCAAAATCTGAAAGAAAATGCAGGGTATTTAAAGCTCGGGCAGCAGAAAGTTCCCAATTTGAAGGATATAAATCACCCGAAACAGGAGTGCTGTCTGTATGCCCTTCTATTCTGAACCGTCTGTTTTTTAATTCCGGTTCCTGAAAAAATTTTGAAAGCTTCATTACGACTTCGCGGGTTTCGTCAATATTAAGGTCAGCACTTCCTTCTTCAAAAAAAGCATCGGAAGCAAGTGTTATTACAAGCCCACGTTCATCAGAAGAAATCGTAATTTTTGCAGAATGTATTTCTGGCGCAAAAAGGGAAATTGCCTTTTTTTTAGCAAGCCCTAAAGATTTTCCTTTTTCTACAGAAGGAAGACTGTTAATTGTATTTCCAAGGTCAGCCAAACGACCGGCAGACAAAGACATTCCTCCAGTCGTAGTTGGATTTTCCATAGACTCTTCCTGAATTGCAATCGATGCCTGCAATTGAGACAGAGTCGTAGTATCAACTTCGGAAGGATCGTAAAGCATAACGAAGAAGCAGAGCATCAGCGTAATCATATCGCCGTAGGTGCCCTGCCATGCGGTTGACGGTTTCTGTGGTTCTTTTTTTTCCTTTGCCATTCTTTAAACCTAATCCTTCAGTACATCAGCCTCAATAATTTTTCGAGTTTTTGGATCCAGATAAGTAAGAAGCTTCATTGCAAGAATACGAGGGTTGTCGCCAGCCTGGATTGAAAGAATTCCTTCGATTACCATTTCGCGGCTCGTCATCTCTGCACTGTTCTGAGCAATAAGTTTTTGAGCCATAGGTCCAAAAAGCCAGTTGGCAAGCATAGAACCATACAAAGTAGTTACAAGGGCAACGGCCATGTTAGGACCAAGGGAAGATTTATCTTCAAGGTTATTCAACATACCAATAAGACCAATTACAGTTCCCAACATACCAAAACCAGGACCAAAACCAGCCCACTGTGTAACAAGGTTAATTCCAACCATGTGACGGCTTTCCATCTGACTCATTTCATTTTCGAGGATAGAGCGGATTACATTTCCATCAGTACCGTCAACTACCAGACGAAGCCCAGACTTTAAAAACGCATCATCAAGATCATCAAGCCCTTCTTCAAGTGCAAGAATACCTTCTCGACGAGCTTTTTCAGAAAGAGCAACCATATTTTGAATCAAATTTTTTTCACCATAGTCATAGATCTTAAAACACCGGCCCATAACTTTAAAAATTCCAAGAACATTTTTAAGAGAATCACAAAAGAACAGGGAGAAGAAAGAACCACCTACAGTTACGAGAATAGACGGAATATCGATAATACCACCGATTGAACCACCGGAAGTAAGAACACCTAAGAAAATAACACCTAAACCGCCAACAACGGCAATCAGCGACGCAATATCCATAAAAAGCTTCCTCCTAAAATCCCACCTAGCTTTTTAGTAATTATATTTCCTGCTTAGAAATTTCAAGTTTACGGCGATAATCAACTATCCGTCCGATCAGTTCCTCAGGAGAATCCTTTACAACAACTTTTTTACCAGAAAGAAAAGTGATTGTAAGATCGGGAGTTTTTTCCATACTTTCAATCATATGAGGATTTATCCAGTATGTTTTTCCATCCAATCTTGTAACTGAAATCATTCTAATATTTTTACTTCTAAATCGTTTATCGTCAAGTGGAATATAATTTTTGACAGCAAACACCCGCCTATTTTATAACAAAAAAGAAAAGTTTTTCAAAAAATTTAACGCATTGTTATAAAAAACCTTGTTTTTTTTTTAGTTTGTGATAATTTATAACAAGACGTAATTAAAGGAATACAAAAAATGAACTCAAAAATTCTTGTTGTTGAAGATGTTCCTGAAATGGCACAACTCGCTGCCATGTACCTTACAAAATCAGGAATGATGGTAGAAGCCGTTGGCTCTGCAGAAGAAGCTTTAGAACACGTTACTAAAGAATTACCGGATCTTATCATTCTGGATCTTAACCTGCCAGGAATGAGCGGTTTTGACTTTTTAAAGAAATTCCGCGATGAATACAGTGCTTCACTTCCTGTAATAATAGTTTCTGCACGCGATGCAGACGAAGATATTATAAACGGACTTGGAAACGGCGCTGACGAATTTGTTACAAAACCCTATTCTCCAAAAGTTTTAGTTGCCCGTGTAGAAGCAATTATCCGCCGTCAGGCAAAAGTTACTGCCGCAGCAGAAGCATCTTACGAATTTGGTCCTTACACAGTTCTTTTAAACAGCTGTGTATTAAAAAAGGGACCGGAAAAAATTCCACTTTCAACAAAAGAATACGAAGTATTGGAATTTTTAATTTCCCACGAAAACGAAACCTTAGGTCCTGAAAGAATCTATAAAGAAGTATGGAAGGCTCAATACGGAGACATTACGGCTGTTGCTGTTTATGTTCAGAGATTAAGAAAAAAGATTGAAGCCGATCCATCTGCCCCACAATTCATTAAAACAGTATTTGGTCTGGGCTATAGATTCGAAAAAGGAAACTGAGAAAAATGAAAATAAAAAGGCAACTTCATATATTCATCATCTTCGTTGTACTAATTCCGTTGATTGCCTTTATAACAGTTCCTGTCAACAAGCAGTTTTCCGGCGAAGCAATAAATTCAGAAAAACTTATAGTTGTTTCAATGCTTATAGCCGCCCTGCTTGAACTTGTCTGCATTAGCTTTGTACTTCACCTTTCAAATGCGATTTCAAAATCAATTGCATTTTTACAGAGGGCAACAAAGAGAATTGCAGACGGTGAAGTTTCTAAACCACTCGAACGCCGAAAAAACCGTCGTGGCGAAAACGAAATCACAGACTTAATCTTTAACCTTGATAAAATGCGCATTGATCTTCTGGAAAACGAAGAACGAAGAAAGCGTTTTATAATGGGAATGAGCCACGACCTGCGCACACCTGTAGCCGTCATAAAAGGTTATCTTGAAGCCATTGACGACGGTATCGTAAGCGGTCCAGACGAAATAAAAAAATCAGTAGAAATAATCCTTACAAAAACAAATCAACTTGAGGCAATGCTTAATTCCCTCATAAACTTTGTAAAACTCGAAACCAGAGAACAAAAAAACAAACTTACGCTCCAGCCTATTCTTCCTGTTCTCGAAGAATTTGCAGAATCCTGCCTTAACAGCGGAGCAATATTCAACAGAAACGTAAAAACAGAAATAAAAGTTTCGCCAGATACAAAAATCATGCTGGATAAAGAACTTGTTTTACGTGCACTCGACAATCTTTATTCAAATGCACAGCGCTACACAAAGGAAAACGGTTCAATCTCGATAAAAGCATTCGAAACTGCAGACAAAATTGAAATTCACGTGGAAGATACAGGAATTGGAATAAGCGACAAAGACATTCAGTTTATTTTTGATATTTTCTACAGAGCTTCTAACAGCAGAACAGAAGAAGGTTACGGAATTGGTCTTTCTGTCGTAAAAAACATAATGGACTCACACGGCTGGCAGATTGGCGTAAAATCTCAGGTTGGAGTTGGCACAAACTTTACAGTAACAATTCCAAAAACTGATTTAAAAGCATAATTCCGCGTCCAGTAAGTGAATAATAAGTTTTTCCATTTACGACAGACGTTTTTGCCACCCCTCGCTTTTTCCAGTCAGCAAAAACTCCATCGTTTGCACCGATTCTCTCTTCTAATTTTAAGTTAAAGCGGTTATTAAAATCTTCAGCACAGACGCCATCGAGCAGTCTAAAACCCATCATTAAATATTCAAAAACCTCTGTTTCTTTAGAAATAAACTCAACATCCTGTATTTCTGATAATTCACCCCTTTTTTCCGGAACATTGTTCAACCAGAAGTCTTCGTATTTTTTTATTGAAGTTGTATTTGTCCATCTCAACGTTTGTTTTGAATAAACAGAGCTGCAGGCGCCTGCCCCACAACCAAGATAAGAATTAAGGTTCCAGTATGTTTGATTATGCAGACTTTTAAATCCTGGCTTTGAAAAATTACTTACTTCATACTGGGAAAAACCTTTTTTTTCTAAAATATTTCTTCCAATAATCCACATTCGGTCAGCTTTTTCCGGATTCCACCGTATTTTTCCTGATTCAATTTTTTTATAAAGCGGAGTATTTTCTTCAACCGTTAAAGTATAAAGTGAAATATGATCGATTCTGTATTTTAAGATTTTTTCAAACTGACTTTTAAAAGAATCATAAGTTTGACAAGGGAGACCTGCAATAAAATCAACTGATAACTTTTTTTTCCAGTTTTGCTCAATCAGTTCAAGGGCAGAATAAACCATTTCCACCGAGCAATGTCTGTTTATAGTTTTTAGAGCCTTATCGTCCAATGCCTGAATTCCAATCGAAAGCCGGTCAATTCCGCAAGAGCCGGCAGTTTTTAAAAGTTCAGCTGTAACATCTTCCGGATTCATTTCGACGGTAAACTCATCGATTTTTTTTTCCTTTACAGAATCTTTTATTCCTTCAACAAGCTCCATTAAAAGTTCATTTCCAAGCTGACTGGGAGTTCCTCCGCCGATATAAACGGTTTTCCATCTTGTAACACAATATTTTTTAACTAAATAATTACATTCGGCGAGCACTGCATCGACATATTTTTTATCTGGAAGCAGACAGCCTTTAGCAGAGGGAATACTAAAAAAATCACAATAATCACATTTCTGACGGCAAAAAGGAATATGAACGTAAAGAGAAAAATCCATTTTGTTAGAAAATTTTTATATTTGAAAAAGGAAAATAAACAATCACAGCTTTTCCATCAAAAACTTCAGATTTTACAGGGCCGCACAATCTTGAATCAGAACCTTCAACTCTATTATCTGCAAGAACAAAGTATTCATCGTTACCTAAAGTAATACTTTCCATATTTCCGATTGCGCCGATTTTACTGTCCGTTCCCGCTGAATTTTCCGGCAAGGTAAGAGTGTATTTTATTTTTGTAAGTTCAAATTCTGTAAGAAATTGAGTTTTTCCGGCAGGTTTTATGTAAACAAGATAATTTGAAATATAAATCGTATCTCCCGGCAAGCCTACAACCCGCCGAAACGATGACTTTATTTCGTTTCCATGCAAAAAAGAATACTGCTGAGCGGTAACAAAGTGACAGAAAAAATCCAAAGTTTTTTCAACAAACGAATGCTTTTCTTTTTCATAAGGAGCCACAAGCATTACCTGCCCTCGTTCAGCCTTTTTAAGCAAAGGAGCAACAAGAACAACATTATTTGGAGAAATTGAAGGCGACATTGAATCACTTTTTGACAAAACTGGATAAAAAAGAAGAGCACGAACAAGATTTATAACTAAAACACAAAGAAAAACTGACACAATTGCAGTAGAAATTCGCCTGTAAAGCTGGCGTCTCATCTTGTACGAAACCGAATAAATATCTGTAAACATAGCTAAAAAATTACAACTTTTTTTGTCTGGTTGCAAGGTAAAGTCTTTAAGAATATAATCTGACTTATGTCTGAAAGTGTAAAAATAATTGCCCAGAATAAAAAAGCACGTTTTGATTATTTTGTTGAAGAAAAATACGAATGTGGCATAGTCCTTGAAGGAACGGAAGTAAAATCAGTAAAGGAAGGAAGTGTTTCGTTTCAGGACTCATTTGCAGAAATTCAAAACGGTGAATTGTGGATGAGGAATTTTCATATTTCAGAGTACAAATATTCATCAGTATTTAATCACAATCCAGACAGAGTAAAAAAATTGCTTGTTCATAAGGAAGAACTAAAAAGAATTCAACGAAAGGTTGAAGAAAAAGGTTTTACACTTATTCCTCTTGATTTTTACTTAAAAAATGGTCGGGTAAAACTTACTCTGGGCGTTTGCAAAGGAAAAAAACAATATGACAAACGCGCAGCAATAAAAGAACGTGATGTAAACAGAGATTTGCAGCGGGAATTTAAAAATTCAAACTTATAAAAAGTGGTAAATTGTTTGAAAATAAAATCAAAAAAACTGACAATCACACTCCTCTTTTCTATAGTTTTTCTAAAAGCCGTTTTTGCTTCTCCATTACAAATTGAATACTATGGGGTTGTATCAACTTCCAGCGACAAAAACATGATGAAGATGGCTCAGGATTTTTTTTATACCCAGCTTACTTCGATAGACGGAATTTCTGTTTCTGACAAAAGAAAAGACCTTAGCAGTGTTTTAGTTACAATTCCAGACACAAGCGAAACAGCTCTAAACAAATTTGTTTTTTACGCACAAATTGAAGAGGATAAAAAAAACGAAAATTCAGTTTTCTGGAACTGCTCCTTTATCTTAAAAAAAACAGAAAATAACCTTACTTTTCAAAAAGAAAGAACTTACGAAACCTATTACAAAATGCTGACAAACGCAAAAGAAACTCTTGAAGATTTTCTTACGCCGTTTGTTTTAAAAAATGAAAATACTTCAAGAGAAAATTCAACAAAATCAGTACAAAAAGGTTCAAATATAAACCTCGAAGAACTTTCAGGAACCTGGACAGGAGAACCTTATACAGACAAAATTTTAATTTTAAGAGGCGGTCGTGGATTTGTAATATTAAAAAACGGTGCAACAATGAATATTTCGGTATCTGTAATTCAAAATTCTTCCGGCGAAGACATTATAAAAATAAAACAATCTGGAAAAACAAATGCATCTTTTTTTCCAGAACTTTCAAGAGAACTAGCCTTAAAAGAAGCTCCGACTGCTTCTCCTGTGGAATGGATTTTTGTAAAAACATCGGACGACACACTTTCCGGCACAAAAAAAACGCTTGTTGCATCAGATACAGATCCAGCAAGCGTTCAATTAAAAGAATTAAAAACAACCTGGCATAAAAAATAAAAGTTTTACCCGGCAATATTTACATTAACCTGCCCCTGCCTTATAAGTTTTACACTTCCATCAAGTTCCAAAGCAACAATCGTAGAAGGAACTCCATGAGTTTTATCTCCGTCGTCAATAATTAAATCTACAGACGAACCAAATTCTTTTTTTATATCTGCAAGATTATTGAGAGCCGGAAAACCACTCTTATTTACACTCGTAGAATAAATTGGCGCACCACAAAGTCCAATCACTTTTCTAAGCCATTCATCTCCCGGACAGCGAAAAGCTGTTGTCGCAAAGTTTCCGTCTTTTGCAAATGTATGAACGATAATAGTAAGGGGACCAGGCCAAAGAGAAAGAAGTTCATCTGGAATTAAATCTCGTGTGTATTTTTTTACATCTTCTGGTTTTGACAAAAGCTGAATAAAATGTTTTCCTTCGTCTCGGCCTTTTATTTTTGTAATTTCTGCATCCGTATGAAAAGAATAATGACGACCATCTACAATTCCAGAAAAACCGTAAACAGTATCAGTCGGCAAAATTACAACCTTACCACGACGAAGATAATCAGCAACAATTAAAGATGATTCAGAATCAGATTTGCGGCAAATCATAGACAGGTATCCCCTCCATAAAAACAGATTTCTTTTTTCTCCTGAAAAAGCCATTTCTTATATCTTCTGCTAAAAGATACAAATAAACAACAAGGAAGGCAGCCACGCCAGCACTTTTATTAACCCATTCAGGAATATATTCACTTTCTACAGCCCGTAAAGGCGTACCTGCATCGTATAATTTTTGAGAATCAGCAGTAAGTCCCGTTATTATTACAATCTTATCTCCGCTCGAAACATAGCCAAGTTTTTTGGCAAGCCCTTCAATTACCTGCGAGTCATTCTGCAACGCAGTGTATTCAAGCTGAAGCTGATTATTGATTTTTTGAATACTCTGAGTTTGAACTGCAAGAATTCTTTTTTGTTCACGCTGCTGTCTTTCTGCTAAAAAACCGTCACGCCCGGCAACGACAGAAAACAAAACATAAACAAAAGTACCTGCAAGAGCAGCTGATAAAAACCGGAACCTTTTCATAATGTTTATTTTCGGCAGAATTTTCACTTTTTATAACAGAAAATAATCATCAGATAAAATAAAATTCTTCACTCTTCTACCCTTCTGACAAAAAGAATGTCTCCTTTTTCTGGCTCCCATTTTCTTCTAACAAAAATAAATAGACGCTAGTTTTTTTTTTTGATAAAATAACAAATTGTAAGTCTTTTTATATTGAAGATTAAGGCGTTTTCTACCGACATTTTTAGTATAAATCTATTTTTTAAGGGGAATTTTTATGAGTGATTCAAAAGACACAAATGAACTTGACAGTTACGGTGTATGGGTAAAAACACCACCAAAAACAATAGATTCCTCTGACACAACAAACCAGACTGCAGACACATTCAGTTTTGACACTGACCTGCCGGATTTTTCGAATCTGGATGTAATTGACTCAGTTTCTGCTGATTCTGGTTATGACAATGCAGATACAGCTCTTTCGACAGAAGAACTCTTTAATATTACCAGCAATGTAGAAAATGCAGGCGATTTTACTTCTCTAATAGATTCGGAAAGTTCAACACAAAACAGTTCAAATAATTCAAGTGGAGAAGAAGAAATTTCTCTTGACGAATTTATCGAAGGCGGAGTTTTTGAAACAGGTCCAGACGAAGACAAAATAAAAGAAAAAGAAGCGGAGACTGCACACGACGAGCCACTTACTCAGAACGAAACATCAGAAAAAACAGAAGAAACAGTTTCTTTTGATGACGACTTTACTGTTGAATCAGACGAAACAGAAAATATTGCCCCAGAAGAACCAGTTGTAGCAGAATCATCAAACCTAAGCGACGATGATATTTTTAACATTGATCTTTCTTTTGACGATGACTCTTCTGCAACAACAAGCGAAGAAAAAGAAATTCCACAAACTGAAGAAATGACAGTTAATTTTGACTCCCCTGCAGGTACAGAAGATGTTGATTTAAGTGAGTTTGGTTTTGACGATGATTCAACAGAAACGCCAGAACAAAATTCTTCACAGACAGCAGTTTCTGAAGCAGACAATGGCGAAATGGAAAATATCGATTTAAGCGAATTTGGTTTTGAAGATACAGATTCGGATAACTCGGAAAAAGCACAGAACGAAAACAATTTCGCTACAGAAAACGAAGTCTCAGAGGAAGAACAGAATATTGAAATTCCACAGGAAGAAAATACAGTTACACAGCAGGAAACTGAGACAACAGAAGAAGTTGTTGCCGTAAACTCAGATTCTGATGATGATTTTGATCTTGATTCAATTTTAGGAAACATTACTGACGAAAACGGAAACACTTCGAGCCTGGCAGATTTTGAAGAACCTGTTCAGAGTGTTGCCGAAACTCAGGAAGAAATTACTGAGCCAGAATTTACTGATTTTACCGGAGAAGCAGAATCAGAAGAAATCAAAGAGCCTGAGCTTACAGATATTCCAGCAGAAATTATTGCAGAAGAACCAGCAGTAACTGAAATTCCAGAAACATCTCTTGATTCTACAGAAGAAATACAGGAAACAATTGTCGATGACAATTTAAGCAACGAAATTCACCCTGAAACAGAAACAACACAAACTGTTGAACCAAATGAAGTTGAAATTCCTGATACATTTGAAGAAGAAACTTCGACACTTTTAGAAGAAGACACAGAAAAGGCAAATGAATTTGCTTCTTCAATTACAGCTCCTGTTTTATCAGAAAACGAACTTGAAACAGAAAAACCTTCAGCACAGATGACTGCAATTTTCAGCCAGATTGTTGAAGAACTTTCTTCTCTCAAAAATGAATTTGCTTCTCTTAAAAACGAAATTGAGACTATAAAAAATCAAACAAAGGCTCCAATTACGGTTGAGGAACCAAAAAAAGATGAAAATCACGGATTCTTTGCGGACACAGACGAAGACGACACGATTGCTCTTTCAACTGACGAACTCGACAACATTCTCCAGACAGCAGACATTACCCAGGCAGAGCCACAGCCGGCACCCCAGGAAGAACAGACAGTTTTGACAGAAGAAACAGAAATTACAGAGCCTGCAGAGCTTGTAGAAGAAAATACTACAGAAACACCAACAGAAGAGCCTGTTTCTTCACAGGAACTTTTAGGAAATGCTGAAGAAATTGCAGATTTTGCAGAAGAAGATTTTGAAGCTTCTGACGACTTCTCTACTACTTTTGAAGAATCAACAGAAGATTCTGACAGTGCACAGGAAGAAATTGAAGAGCCTGGTCTTGATGAACTTGATTATTCAGGAATCGAAAGTAATTCAAATCTGCCGGAAGAAATTTCTGTTCCAAAGGCAGATGATATTCTCGTTGAATCAAGTTCAACAGATCTCTTAGAAACTTCTGACGAAACAAGCGATGCACAAAAAATTGAAGAGCCATATTCTTTTGAAGAATTAATGAAAGAAGAACCTTCAATTGAAGAAACTTTAACAGAAGAAAAGTTAGATTATTTATCTTCAAGCCCAGAAGAAAATTCTTCTGCAGAAAATATTGAAGACGCTACAGAAGAACTGTTAGAAGACAACGCAGAACTTGAAGATTTTAATTTTGAAGAAGTTCAGGAAGAAAATCTTGTACCTGCAGAAGCTCAAGAAGTTGAAGAATTTACAACCGAAAATACAGAGTCTTCTGAACCAGAAAAAGTTGAAAAAGCCGAGGACAACAACGGACTTTCAGGCGACTTAAAAACAGAAATAAAATCTGTATTATCGTACATGGATCAGTTGTTAGAAAACCTTCCTGAAGACAAAATTGCAGAGTTTGCACAGTCTCAGCAGTTTGATACTTACAAAAAACTCTTTAAGGAATTAGGACTGGCATAATGGGTCTTTTAAGCCACATTCAGGAGTTAAACGGGCAAAAAGGCGGACTTCTTGCCCGGGCAAAAGAATTTGAAAACTCAAAACAAACGTCAAAAGAAAGGCAAAATCCTTTAATGACGTTTGTTTCTTTTGCGCAGAAAAACTTTTTTGATGTCTGTGGCATTTTATCTGCCAAAAATGATTTTTATTATTTAAGAAAAAGTTTTGGACTCGATTTAAACTCAATTGTAAATTCTGTTTCGACAAAAGATTTCTGGGATGGAATAATAAGCAGCAAAAACAACTGGAACATTTTTGAAGACGAAAACTTAAATCCATTTTTTCAGCTTTTTTCTGATAAAGTAAAAGAAAACTTAAAAAAAATTGCAATACTTCCCTTTTTATACGACGGGGAACAAAATTATTTTTTTATAATAAATCCAGAAAATTCAACTTTAAAAACAGATAACGACTTTGTTTCCCTTTTAACCGAAACTTTACAATATGATTTTAGTGAACAATTCTTAGAAGATTTTGATTTTAATAAAGGATTTTCTGTTTCGTCGGCGAATCTTTTTATAGTTTCTGCAAAACTTGCATTAACATCTGCCTTTAGTAATTTTAATGAGCAGATAATTCCACACTTAAAAAATGCTGCAATGGAAGTTATTTTTGAATCGTTAAAAAAACTTTTTGCTTTTCCTAATATTTGTACTTTAGGAAGTGACGAAGAAATAAAATGCGTTCTTTTTGCAAAAGAAGAAATAGACGAAAAACTTCTGCAGTTTCAGTTGAATAATTCAATAAAGGATTTTTTTGATAACGACTCTTTTTCAAACCTGCTTGTTCTTTGTGCAGGAATATGTCAAAACCAGAAAGGAACTGCAATTTTTTTATCAGGAAAATAAAAAGCCGTGAACCTTAAAAATTTTAAAATTGAGTTCTTAAAAGCAAAAAATTCAGAAAATACATGCACACTTAACGGAAAATATTTTCATTCGGCGTACAACCCTTCAAGAGAAGCTCAAGCCTTTTGTGCTTCAATAGAACTTTCTTATAAACCTTCCTGCATAATTATAATTGAACCAGCCCTTTCCTACTGTGCACAATTCTTAAAAGAAAAGTTTCCTAAAACGCAGTTAATTGCAATTAGATTTGTAAAAGATTTTTATTCTACAGACCTTTTATGGGATAAAGTTTTTTATTTTGAAGAAAACAAAAACTTCTGTCAGGAGATTTACAATTCTCTTGGCGAAGAAAAACTTCTTTCTTCATTAGTGTTAAACTGGAACGCAAGTACAAATATTTTTTTCGAAGAAACAGAAAAACTTTGGACAGAAATAAAAAAAGCAATGTTACTTGCACGTGACGTTTTATCTACGAGAGAACATTTTTCAAAAAGATGGTTTTTTAATTCAATAAACTTTTGTAAATATTCTCTTAATTTTTCGCTTATTCAAAATGTGGAAAAAGACATTTTAATTACAGCTTCCGGGCCTTCATTAAAAAGTTCAATAAAAAAAATCAAAGAAAACAGAAATAAGTTTTTTCTTATTGCACTTTCTTCTTCGCTGTCAGTTTTGCTTTATAACAAAATTATACCTGATATGGTTTTAAGTACGGACGGCGGATATTGGGCAACTAAACACCTGGAATTAACAAAAAATGAATTTTTCCAATTAAAAAATACAGTTTTTGCATTAACGGACGAAGCAAATTGCCCAAAGAAAATTCTGCAAAATTGTAAAATTCTTCCATTGTTTTATGAAGGATCTTTTGGCGAAAAACTTTTTAAAAGTTTGAATATTCCTGCTAAACTTGCCCTCAGAAACGGAACCGTAAGCGGAACAGCTGCTTTTTTTGCATTAAGCCTTACTAAAAAAAATATTTATTTTTGCGGGCTTGACCTTGCTCCTTCAAAAGAGTTTCAGCATACACAGCCAAATAAACTAGAAGAACGCTCCCAAAATAATGACAACAGACTGAATTCAAAAGAAAAAAGGCAATGTCTTTCAAAATTTAATAGTGAAGGCTCTCTAAAAATATACAGAAACTGGTTTTGCACTCAGAATTCACTTTTTTATAATCGGGTATTCAGGCTTTCAGAGCATTACGATTTTAAATTTTCGCTTTTTTCACAAAAAGATAAAAACTGGGAAGAAATTGAATTTTCTCAATGTGCACAAAAAAAAAGTGACTTTTTTGAAGCAAAAAATAACTGTACTTCAAAAGAGATTTTTTTGAATACAAGAGAAATCCTAAAAGACAAAAATATTTTAAAAGAGATTTTTCCTTTAGAAAATCTTTTACAAAACCGAGAATCAGCTCCTCAAAAAATTGCAGAAACAACAGAAGCGCTGAATCAAAAAATAGAAACACTATTACAAAAATGCAGGAAAATGACTGATGTCTAGTTCATATACACAAATTATACTTTCTAAAAATCAATTTCAAATACCTTTAGTTCAAAATATAAGTGTCTGCTCAAAATACGATCCTCTAAAAGAAGCTGAAAATTTTGCCAGTCAATATGATTCATCAAAAAAATTTTTCGTAATCGCAGGTCTTTGTTCTGGACTGCATATTCAAAAACTTCTTGAAAAAGATGCTGAAAGAAAAATCATTGTAATAGAAAATTCAGCCGATGATTTTAATTTTTTAATGCAAATTCCTCAGTGCAAAAAACTTTTAAACAATAAAAGAATAATATTTTCTACAATTGAGTCTCTTTTTTTAGATATTATTCAAAATTATTTTCCGGCTCTTTACGGAACTTTAACTTTTACTTTTTTAAGAGGCTGGGAAAATGCCTTCAATGACAAAATATCTTTAATAAAAAACTTAGTTGAAAAAGCATTACAGACTGTAAAAGAAGATTTTGCCGTACAAACTAATTTTGGAAAAATCTGGCAAAAAAACATTTTTGAAAATTTGCAGCTTTCTTCAAAACAAAAAAACGCAAATTCAATTTTTAAGGAAATAAAAAAAAATATTCATAAAACGGCAGTTGTAATAGCGGCAGGCCCTAGCCTTGATTTTTCAATAAAAAAATTAAAAGAAAACTCAGACAAATATTTTATAATTGCAACAGACACAGCCTATTCAACATTACTAAAATCACATATTTTACCGGATGCAGTTGTTAGCATTGACGGACAGGCACTCAGCAGGGCTCATTTTTTACACCAGGCTCTCTATAAAAAATTAAGCAAAAACAAAACTACATTTTTTATTCTTGACCTTTGCTCTTATTCCTGTATTTCTAAAAAACTTGCAGAAAATAACGAAAAAATTCTCTTTTTTTCTTCAGGACATCCGCTTTCAAACCTTGCAAGATTTTTTAATGGAGAAAATTTTATTCAATTAAATGCAGGTAGCGGAACTGTTACAATTGCTGCCGGAGATTTTGCAAATGTTATGGGCTTTAAAAATACGGAATACCTAGGAAACGATTTTTGCTATTCAAACGGAAAACCTTACACAAGAGGAACGTATCTTGATGACAGTTATTTTAAAACACAAAATCGTCTTGAACCGATAGAAAAAAAATACACTGCCCTAATGTTCAGGACAAATCTTATAAATTTGAAAAATGGAAAAACTACAACAGAAGTTATGGCTGGCTATAAAAAATCTTTTGATTATTTTATTGAAGCAAAACAAGCCACACTCAATGCAAATCTGAATAATTTTAATTTTTTAGATTTTACAAAATGGATTTTGGAACAGTTAAAAAAACTAGACACCAACTATATGGAAGAATTAAAAAATCCTGTTTTGTATTCACTTTTACCGCTTATGGCATATTTTGAAAAAAAGCATACTATTGCAGAAAGTTATATTCTTGCACGCGATAATTGCATACGTTATACTCAAATGATATGAAAACTAGAACATTTAACTTAATTTCTTTTATTATAAGCTTGATTTTTGTAGCCTCGCTGATTTTTTTTGCTGCAGGCCTTATTACAGATAAAAAAAACGGTTCAGCTCGCGCTCAGGAAATTTTTACTGACCTTACAGAAAAAACAAATACAGCAGCAAACCTTTATTCAACAGATTCGTATAATTTTTCTCGAAGTTTTATAGAATCTGCCGGAAATTTTAAGGATTACAAAAAACTTACACTTTTTGTTGACGGCAAATTAGTGTATTCATACGAAAATTCAGTTCATTTATCTGCAAAAAATGTAAAGGATTTTTCTTCAAAAATTCAAAATAAAAATGGTCAAAATCTTTTAATCGAAGCAACAGTCTTTACAACAAGACCATATTCATTCTTTTTTTATGCACGCACAACATTTCTCGTAATTTTACTTGCAACGATTGCAGCGGTTTTAATTTTAGTTTTTGCAAAAACAGAAAACCCAACAACAAAAACTCAAGCTGACTTTTTAAACGACGAAGATAAAATAATTTTTGAAGATGAAGACATTCAGTTGAATGATTTTTCAAATCCAAAGGAAAACGAAAACGACAATTCAATAGGAGCTGAGAATTCAAGTATTCAGGACAATTTTGAAGAAAATACAGAAGAATCCTTTGAACCAGAGATTCAAGAAACAAAGGAAGAAACAGAAGATAAAAACGAAATTCTTTCTAACGCTGACGAAAGCGAAGAAACAAATATAATAGACAGACAGAGCGATATAAAAGTTGAAGAAGACGAAAAGTCGACAACAGAAAGTAATAACGTAAATGAATCGGCACAGGATTTTAATGCAATTTTTGAAGAACGTCTTTTGCAGTCAACTCAAAAAAATGAAGATCTTTGCGTTTTAGTCATAAAAAATGAATCAGAAAATAATTCAACAGAACAAATCCATAATCTTTTTGATTCAATTTTTAACGAAAATGCAGATATTTTTGAATACAAGAATGGACTGTTTTTAATTCTTCTTACCAATACAACTCTTGACGATGCCCTTATTCCGGCAAAAAAACTTTATTCAGCCATTACAGAAGAATCAAGCAACAAAGTAACAATTGGCTTATCTGCACGTAATATGCGAAAAATAAGCACAGAACGGCTTTTAACAGAAGCAAGTGAAGCACAAAAGCATGCAGCTGAAGATCCAACTTCCCCGATTATTGCATTCAGGGCAAGCCCAGAAAAATATAATTCACTTATATTGAATAATAAATAAAAGAAGGCCGGCGGCAAAATAAAAAACAGCTAGCAAAAATCAATAAAGACAACCTTACGGCTGAGGCTGAAGCAATTCCGGAGTTTGTGGAGGCAGCTCCTCTGCAGGAGGTTGCTGTGTTTCTTTTTTCGAAAGTGCTTCTTCTATTTTGTCTTTTAATGTTTTTAAATTTGCATTATCAGGAAACTTTTCTTCAAGAACTGCACATTGTGCCTTTGCTTCTTCAAACTTTTCTGTAAAAAGAAGAATATTTATATAATTTTCCAAAACAGAAGAATCTTCCGGATACTTTTGAGACAATTCCTGGTAATCCAAAATTGCTTCGTCTGTTTTTCCGCTCATTGCCTTAACATAAGCGAGCGAAAGTTTTAAATCCTTATTTTCAGGATCGAGTGCAAGTAAATCTTTGTAGCATTTTGCAGCATTTTCATAATCTTTAGAAAGCGCATAAGCTCTGGCAAGCTTATAATAAGCAGAAAGCCTTAAAGATTTGTTTTTCATTGCAAGTTTATAATATGTAATTGCCTTTTCATAATTGCGCAGGTTAGAATAGGCTTCTGCAATTGAAAAATATTCAGAAGAAATATTTTTTACAATTAAAGCGCTTTCGCCAGGAACACGCAGTGCATTACTCGTCTGACACGAAAAAAAAAGAGCGGAAGTTAAAAATAAACAGGCAAAAAAACAAGGACTTAATTTTTTCATTTTTTTATAAAATTCAAAAGCTGGCTATAAGAAAGAGAAATATCCGTAATTTTAATGGTATCTTTTCCTGTTTGCACGATTTTTGCAGGAATCGGGAACAAGGCAACTTTTAAAAGTTTTACGGCCGCCTTTGTAACCGCTTCATTAGAAAGTTCAAGATTGAGCGTAAGGGCAAATTTTTCTTTTACTTTTGCAGAAGTGGCTAAACTTCCATAAACATCTTTTATACCAAGATTTAAAACCTTTCCGACAACCTTATTAAAAAAAAGTGAAGAATTCTGTGCATAAAAACGAATTTCAGAAGTTGAAGAATCCGTCAAATACTCATAAACCTTTGCACTCATTTGTTTCTGGCTATCTAAACTAGAATTCAACAAACTTAACTGAGCATTTTCGTAGCGCTGCAGCATTGGCTCAATATTCTGAGAAAGTAAAACAGTGGAAGAATCTGGGCTAGAAAGTTCAATATTATTTTTTTGAGAAGAATAAACCACAAAAGGAAAGGTAGTTGATTCTGTCTTTCTGGAATTCCAGCCTTTTTTTTCGGTTAAGGCGAGATTTAAACCAAGTTTCGGATATGTTCCTTCTGCCGCAATCTGGTAACTTCCAGAAAAATCAGCAGAAATTGCAATAGCGGAAGTACGGGAAGAAACCGTCTGAATATTTTTTTGAGAAAGCTGTGCAAATTCTTTTAGAAAATAGTCAACAACTTCCCTGTTTTCTGTCGCAGGAATATAAACAATGAGAGGAGCGTTGCAGTCAATTAATTCAAGTGGCTCAACGCTCTCAAAACTCTGAGTAGATTTACAGGAGAAAAGCGAAAACAAAAAAAACAAAGTGCAACCAAAAAGAAAAACTTTTAAGCTGCACCAGTTTGTGTTATGCCTTGGCAATGCTTACACTCCAGTTTTTGTCATCAGCATCAATAGTCTGACCTCCGGCAAGTTTTTCCTGCCATGTCTGATTGGCGGTTAATGTTGAAGAAGCAATAAGAGAAGCAAACATTTCGTAAGCAGATTTTAATTCATCGTCGCCACTTACAATAAGATTTATTTTATCCTGAACAGTTAAGCCGATTTCCTTACGGATAGACTGAATTCCGCGGATAAGGTCGCGAACATAGCCTTCTTTTTTAAGTTCATCGGTAACCTTTGTTTCAAGACCAATTGTAATTGTTCCGTCATTCAAGACTTTTAAATCTTCTTTTTCTGTACGTTCAACAATGATTTTTTCTGCATTAAGTTCAACTTTTGTACCGTCAACGTCAATTTCAATATTCTTTCCAGCAAGAATATCAGAAATTTCTTCGTTTTTAAGTCCGGCAATAACAGAAGCAGCAATTTTCATTTTTGGACCAAGTTCTTTTCCAAGAACACGGAAATTTGCCTTTGCTGAATAATGAACAAGCTCATCTTCTCTTTCGTGGAAATTTACCTTTTTAACATTCAATTCTTCAGAAATTGCATCAACCATGCCTTCAAGAACTTTTCTTTCTTCCGGATTGCGGGTTACAAGTTCAGCAGAAAGAAGCGGCTGACGGTTTTTTAAATTAAACTGATTGCGAAGCGAACGTCCCATAGAAACTGCTTTCTGAACAGTTGCCATTTTAAACTCAAGGTCAGTGTCTCTGAGTTTTTCGTTATAAACAGGATAATCCATTAAGTGAACAGATTCCTTGTCACCGTCGAGTTTTATGTTCTGCCAGATTTCTTCCGACAGGAACGGAATAAACGGAGAAGCAACAAGACAGAAAGTTCTGTAAGCAAGATAGAGAGTCTCGAAAGCTTCTGTCATGTCTTTTCGGTCTTCGTTTCGAGAAAAACGCTTTCTTGAACGGCGGATATACCAGTTATTGATTTCGTCGATAAAATCGATAATCGGATCAATTGCAGCACTCAAATCATAATCATCAAGAGCTTCGGTAACTTCTTTTATCATTTTTTGAGAAACAGAAATAATCCAGCGATCCATTGGATTTGCAGGAGTTTTGTCGTCAAAATAATGACCAGTAGCCTGATAGCCTTCAACATTTGAATAACTGATAAAGAAATTATATCCAGACCAGATTGGAATTATGATATTTTTAATAACATCGCGAACGCCATTATCCGAATAACGTAAATCGTCAGCACGAACAACTGCAGAATGAGTAAGGAAGAGACGAAGTGCGTCTGCCCCAAATTTATTGATTGCTTCAACAGGGTCAGTGTAGTTACGCAAAGACTTAGACATTTTTCGTCCGTCTTCTGCAAGTACAAGACCGTTTACGATACAGTTCTTAAATGCAGGGCGTCCAAATAAATGGGTTGCAAGAATCGTAAGCGTATAGAACCAGCCTCGAGTCTGATCAAGTCCCTCAGAAATAAAGTCTGCAGGAAAGTGCTTTTCAAAATATTCTTTGTTTTCAAAAGGATAATGCTGCTGAGCGTAAGGCATTGAGCCAGATTCAAACCAGCAGTCAAATACTTCTGGAATACGGTGCATTGTGCCAGACTTACATTTTGGACAGCTAAAAGTAATTTTATCAACAAACTGCTTGTGCAGATCTTCCGGATAGATTCCAGAAAGTTCTTTTATTTCCTGGCGAGAACCGACACAAAGTTTGTGTCCACAGTCAGCATTGTCGCATCTCCAGATTGGAATCGGGTTCCCCCAATAACGGTTACGGCTTACAGCCCAGTCGCGAGCACCGGCAAGCCATTTACCAAAACGGCCTTCCTTAATGTGTGCAGGCTGCCACTTAATCTGGCTGTTTGATTTTAAAAGGTTTTCGTGGAAGTCAGCAACCTTTACAAACCAGGAACCAATTCCGCGGTAAATTAAAGGAGAACCACATCTCCAGCAATGAGGATAAGAGTGTTCATACTGTTCTTTTTTGATCAGTTTCTTTTCTGCCTTAAGGCGATCACAAATATCTTTATCGCAGTCTTTTACAAATCTTCCCTGATAATCAGAAACTTCAGCCGTAAACTTACATTCAGCATCAATAGGTTCAACATTTGGAACACCACTGCCCTTAAATACAAGGTTATCGTCTTCACCAAAAGCAGGCGCAATATGAACAATTCCCGTACCATCTTCTGTAGAAACATAGGCAGCATTGAACATTCTAAATGCACCTTCACTACATTTCTGCTCAGAAATTCGCTCACATTCTGCCGGGTCAGCAAGATTTGCAAAATAAGGGAAAAGAGGCTCATAATGAGCACCAATAAAATCTTTACCCTTACGAGTATAAATTATTTCATAGTCTTCTGGATTTTTGTAATAAGAACTAAGACGAGCTTCTGCAAAAATATAGAATTCTCCGCTTTCTTTATCCAAAATCTTTACATAATCAATATCCGGTCCCATACAAAGACCAAGGTTAGAAGGCAAAGTCCATGGAGTTGTTGTCCAGGCAATAAAGTAAGTTTTGCCGTTTGTCATGTCGGCATCGTCGATTGCTGCAGGAGCTTTTGTAATCTTAAAGCGAACAGTAACAGCAGTATCTTTTACATCTTTATAGCCCTGAGCAAGTTCATGAGTAGAAAGAACAGTTGCACAGCGAGGACAATAAGGAAGAATATATTTTCCTTCATAAATAAGACCTTTGTCCCAGAGTGATTTTGCAACCCACCAGATAGATTCCATGTAGTCAGGATTCATAGTCTTGTAGTCGTTGTCAAAATCAACCCAGCGTCCCATACGGGTAATGGTTTTTCGCCATTCAGAAGTATATTTTAAAACCGAAGCACGGCATTTATCGTTAAAATTAGCAACACCGTAAGCTTCAATTTCGTGCTTGGAGTTGATTCCAAGTTCTTTTTCAATCAAATTTTCTACCGGAAGACCATGACAGTCCCAGCCAAAACGGCGATCAACTTTTTTGCCTTTCATAGTCTGGTAGCGTGGAATAATATCTTTTATTGTTGATGGAATAAAATGACCAAAATGTGGCAGTCCTGTAGCAAACGGAGGACCGTCAAAAAAAACAAATTCTTCAGCCTTATCGCGCTGACGGATTGACTTCTTAAAAATATCGTTTTTTTCCCAGAAGCTTAAAACTTCTTCTTCCTGTTTTGGAAAATCTGGCTTTGGATTAACTGGAGTGTACACAATCTGCCCTCTTTTTATAAAAAAATCTTACAAATTATAATGATTTTAAATATTTTTTACAATTAAGGCACAAGCGCAATTATTTTCCCGCTTCCCGTGTT